>CAYFFZ010000042.1:0-8646 GCA_964342655.1 uncultured Nitrososphaerales archaeon | reverse complement strand
TTTTTCGAGAACTGTTCTCGAAAGGAGAAAAGGATCCCGTTTACGAACTGCTCAATAGAAGGTTGGTCTAGGTATGAAGGAGTTACTAGATCTTGTAAAGTCAAGAGCTAGTGTGTTAGCTTATGTAGCGGCTTTTGATTCAACTCTAATAGTTGCAACTGGTTTAAGAGTATCACCAGTAATCTTTATTGTATCAACTGTTGCTGTTTATCTTATATCTCTTGCAAACTACATTTTAAGTGACCTTCTAGATGTCGAAGAAGACAAGATAAACAACCCACAAAGACCTCTAGCTTCAGGAGTAGTAAGCAAAAAGGTAGCTGTATATTTTATAACCGCTTTGTTCGCCATTTCTCTCGTTCTAGGTTATTATGTTAATCTAAAATTTGACCTTTTTCTGATATTTTCTTTTATTCTGTCTTTAATATATTCTGGACCTAAAATCAGGGCTAAGAGAAGATGGTGGTCAAAGCTAGTGATAGCAGGAATGGGTGCTTTTATAGATCCTTTTACTGTTTCATCAATAACAGGCCTATCGCTACCTTTGCTTTTTATGTCAATAATATACATGCTTTGGGGTTTTTTTACGCTTAACATCGGCGACGTTTTGGATTACGAAGGAGATAAAAAGACAGGAGTCATGACCTTTGCAGTCACCTTCGGTAAAGAAAAAGCAATAACGTTTCTGAAAATAATCCTTTTCGCCCAGCTGATAACCGAAATATCACTAGCTTTAAGTGTAAACTTTTTAGATTTTGTTTATATAGCGTTTTCAGGTTTTCTGTTTGTTTACTTCTTTAGAGGACTTTTAAAGCTTGAGAACTCGATAGATCAAAAATCTACAGGGAAAAGGCTCAAAAAGATGACAAGAATTTCAATGATAGTACTGCAGCTGATAACCCTTTCTCTTCTCTTCTAGCAAAACTTTAAGCTTCTGAACGGCTTCCTCCAAATTTTTTGCTTCTATTATGTTGCCAGAATAGGATGAAAAGTCATATTCATTAACGGGAAACGCTACAAATAACCAATCATCAAAGCCTGAATCGTATACGGCAGTGAGAAATTTTATTATTTCTTTTAAGTTTGGCTTCCCCATCCTTATATAAACCGCTATCCTTCTGCTTTCTGCTTCCACTACCGCATCAAAAGTATAACTTATGCCTGACTCTCCAACAACCTTCGCACATCTCCTAACATTTCCCAACCTTGAAAGCTCCTCCACGATGGGCTCAAAATCTACGCCTTCGCTCAGGTCGATCTTTCGATTTTCCCCTAGCTCCTCTTTTGTTAATGAAAGAAGAGAAACTATATCAGAAATGTCTGAGTGTATATCATGGATATTCCCATGTAACATTAATGATTTTATGTGCTTTTCTGTGCAAGGATCCATACATATCAATACGTTCCGTTCGTTTAAAATGTATTTGTGAAAAAAATACTTCATATTAAAATAAAAGTGAATTAATTTTTGCACAAAAAACACACGTTTTGAGCTAAAATTATAGGATTTAAGGCCAAACAGAATGATAGATTGTGCAATGATTTTGCACTTTTTAGATTAAAAAATGATCAATGCACATAATAAGTTTTTGTTTTAATATTTTCGCTAAAATAAAAAGATCTAAGTTCTTTTTTCGTTAAGGTATTTTATCATGGCAACTAGCCCTTTCTGTTCAGGAACACCGTACTCTTTTGCGATGCTCTCTATTATGTGCTCCTCGATAAATGGTTCAAAAGGCCCGTATACTTCTTTTAAAAAGGAGACAAAGTCGTCTGGCCTGTCTGCTATATCTTCTACGCTCATTTTTTTCCTGTTCTCCATATGCCAGAGAAGCGACTTTGCCAGAGTTTCATCTCCGTAAGATTTTATAGCCTCGATGATCACTTCGCCCAGATGCTTATCCTTCACTTTGCATAATAATACACGGCGGCGTTTTTAAACAATACGCTGTAGAGTTTGGCGTATGACAATCTTTAACGGAACCGAAAAACAATAAATAGCTTTTTTGCTAAATTAACATATATGAATATGATTTATTTCATTCAGGAGGTAACTGTTAAATGAAGGTTAGCTCCATCGAACAAATGAAGGAACTGGACTCGGTTGCTGTTGAAAAATATGGGATCGAACACCAGATCCTGATGGAGAACGCTGGACAAGCCGTCTACAACGTTATTCAGAAGGAATTTGGTGTGTTTAAGAAGAATTTCGTTATAATAGCCGGGACAGGAAACAATGGAGGCGATGCATTAGTTACAGCAAGGAAACTAAGGTCTTCAGATGCAAACGTAAAGGCTTTTGTAATAGGCGATCCTTCAAAGTTTTCTGGCGCGGCTTTAAAGAACTACCAAACTGCTCAAAAGATCGGAATCGTTGAAGGAATTGTAAATGAAAGAGAAGGGATCGATGATTTGAGACTTTCGCTTTCTTGGTGCGATGCAATTGTTGACGGCCTTTTTGGTACAGGGCTCTCTGGAGAAATAACGGGTATATTCGTTGATGTCATAAAAGAAGTAAACAAAGCGAAAAAGCCAGTTTTCAGCGTTGACATACCTTCAGGGATAGGCGGAAACGATGGTAAAGCTCATGGAGTCGCTATTAAGGCATGCTGTACTATAACATTTGGTCTTCCAAAGCTAGGAAATGTCCTTTATCCGGGTTTTCATTACGGAGGGAAGCTTTATGTGTCTCATATATCCTTTCCCCCTGAGCTTTACAGTACAGAAGAGATAAAAGTTGAATTAAATGAGCCACCTGAACTTCCTGATAGGTTACCTTGGGGGCATAAAGGAACTTTCGGAAAGCTACTCGTAGTAGCGGGGGCAAGGAACTACTACGGGGCGCCGTATTTTTCATCTCTCTCTTTCCTGAAAGCTGGAGGAGGTTATTCCAGGCTTGCCGCTCCAAAGTATATAATACCATACATAGCTTCTAAGGCAAGCGAGGTTGTCTACCTGCCCATGGAAGAAAATGAAAACGGTGCACTCTCTTTGTCGAACAAAAAGAGAATTCTTGAACTTATAGATCAGCTTGAAATAGATTTTGCGATTTTTGGGCCTGGAGTTTCAACTGACAATGAAGCACAGGCTTTGATCAGAGACCTTATTGCTGAAGCCAATATCCCAATAATAGTTGACGGAGACGGCCTCACGGCACTTTCTGCAGACACTTCTGTGCTCAAATCAAGAAAAAAACCAACGATACTTACGCCTCATTCGGGAGAAATGGCAAGGTTGATTAAAAAAGGAACGGCAGAAGTTGAATCCAGAAGGGTTGAGATAGCTGAAACTGCAGCAGAGGAGCTGAACGCTTATGTGGTTCTCAAGGGAGCTCACAGTATAATAGCTTACCCTGACGGCAGAGAGTTCATAAACATGAGCGGTAACTCGGGAATGGCTACCGCAGGTTCTGGAGATGTTCTTACAGGCACTGTAGCTGCAATGATGGGGTTAGGACTTGAGCCGGGAGAAGCTTTAAGAACTGGCGTCTTCATTCACGGGCTATCTGGGGATATAGCCGCATCAGAAAAAGGGGAAGATGGCATAACGGCTGACGACATACTGCAACGCCTGCCAGAAGCTGTTAAAGCTTACAGAGAAGAACGAGAAAAGATTCTCAAAAAATATATGCCAGAAGTGGTTTGAACATAAAAACTTAACATTATTGAGAATTTGAGTAAAATCGTTTTTATCACAATCATTGCTTACATAATAATTTATCTCGTTCTTACAAAATACATTTCGGTTTGATTTTATAAAGTCGGTAATCTATGAGGCTAATGCCCGTATCAGCTTCAATATATATTATTGATATTGCACCATGAGCGTTAATCGGCGTTCACTCCCTGCATCTTGAGGACGCCGTCGTTAAAAGCCATCCTGAGCGCGATTTCACCATATCTTTTCTTTGCCCTATCACTGGCTGTCCTTTTCATTGCCCTTATTGAATCTATCCAAGCTTCCATTTCAAATTTTTCCATATCGTATTAGTTGTCTTCGTACCATTCTATGAACGATCTAAAGCTTTTAAACATGTCATTTGTCAGTATTTTTATTTCGTTAGGTTTTAACCACCTGTCAACATTGTACTTTTCCTTTTCATAATCTGTGTGCACATGCATGTAATGCAAAATTATTAACCTTTTCCTGACGTCTTCAATCTCTTTATCGCCATAAAGAGCTTCTTCAAAACTGTGAGAACTCCTTGGAGCACTGACGCTTTTCAAGCACCTAGGACAGAAGAAAGTTAGCGTTTTTCTAAGCTTCTTTCTTACACTGTATTCATGCCTTTTCAGCTGATCTTTTGCAGAATATTTTGAAAACGACCTTATCCTTTCTATATTGGATTCAATATCAGGGATAGCCAGAAGCCTCGCTTCAGGTCCAGTTCTGTAGTGCGGATTCTTTACATTTTTGAACCTTACTATCCCCAGAGCTATAGCTGTCTCTATCTGATTCCTGCTGAGCCCATATTCTTTCATAACATAGGTTTTATAAGCCCAGAATTTTTTAGGAAAAGATTTTATGACATCAACGTTTGCGGAGACCTCTTCAATATTTACAAACAAGGCTTCACCGTTTTCATAACCGCTGACAATGCCACGATCAACTGCCTGAAAAATCTGATCATACGTAAGACCAAACTTTTCAGCTGCCGTTGATGCCCGACCTAACGTCTCATTGTTTTAGTTTTCAGCAAGCGCTATAATAAGCTTTGAGCTTTCTTTTAAGTTCAGCCAATTTCTACCGCTTTTTAAAGCTGAACCTCCAGCCACACCAGTAATCTGGTTTTTTCTCATCTGGTGGGCATGATATCACGTCCACTTTTACGCTTTTGTCAAGTTCATCAGCAAACGCCTTTAAGTAGCTATACCTTACTTCTTTACATGGGAAGACGCCAAGGCCTTTCTTTACCCTAGCCTCCTGGACCCTGCATCGAACTACGTAGAACTCAAGCTCGTTTTCCTTTTCAACTATCTTCTTTTCTTCTTGGTACAATGACCAACTGGTGTTCAGCAGCATGTTTTCAAAACTCTTTACGCTTCCATCATAACTGAATATTTTTTTGAGATCCTTTACTTCTATCCTAGCTATGGTCTCCCAGCTTTCCCTGTCGATCTCCCTCGCGCTGTCCTGCCCAAACCTTTTTTCTATACCTTGAAAATAGAGACCGTCAACCCTCCAGACAGTCTTTATGTTGTTCATAAAGAGCTCCACGAGCTTCTCCATACCTAAATCTTTGAGCCTTTTTTTATCGTCTTCTTGAGTTAGAACACTCATTATTTAATCTTAAGATTTTTGGCAATAAATATTTTTAGCGCGCTATTTGGGTCTTTTTAAAAATTCAAGATTTTCTAATAGCATTTACAAACTAGAATTGACAACATAAAAAATCGTGCCGAGTGTGCTTAATCCTTTAAAGCTAAAGCACCTTAAATTGCAAGTAAATTTTTTATGAGACCCGCTTCCTAAGCGAAAGGGAGTAATACTTGGTATTAACCATCAGCTTTACTATGTCTTTAAACCTTAAGGATGGTTCCCAACCAAGCACCTTTTTGGCCTTAGAGTAATCAGCCATGTAGTTTTCTGACTCTATGGGTCTTATAAACTCCTGGTCCACATAAACTTTTGAAACCTTTTTCCCGTTTAAAAGAACCGATCCTCTTTCTTCGTTTCCAGAACCCGCCCACTCTATTTCCGCCCCTGCGGTTTCAGCCGCTAGTTCTATAAGCTCCTTTACGCTGTGTTGCTCGCCAGTTCCTATTACAAAGTCGTCGGGACTTTCTTGCTGAAGCATTAACCACATGGCCTTAACGAAATCCTTCGCATAACCCCAGTCCCTCCTTGCTTTAAGGTTGCCAACTGCAAGGTCTTCGTAAATACCGAGCATTATCTTTGCGGCCCAGACAGCGACTCTTTGAGTAAGGTTCTCCTCACCCCTGACTTCGCTCGTATGGTCAAAAAGTATGCCGCTGGACACAAACATTCCATACGCTTTTCTGTAAACTAAGCATAAATACATGGCAGCTAACTTTGAAACCGCAAAAGGAGACAGGGGGTTAAAAGGCGTCTGCTCGTTTTGGGGAACATTCTCGGGGTTCCCGAATATTTCTGCTGATGACGCAAAGAAAATCCTGCTGTTAAGCTTCAGGTTCTTAACAGCTCTCAGTACGTTTTCTGTACCCAGCAGGTTCACCTGTATGGTATAGCCCGGGTTTTTGAAACTATCAAGCACATGGCTCTGAGCGGCTAGATGGTAAATCTCTTCGGGCTCGTAGCTCTTCAGTGCTGCTTCTACGTCTTCGTAGTTAAGTATGTCACCTTCAAAAAAGGAGCTGAAGTTTTCAAAATAACTGTTTGCCAAACTGAAACGATCAGGTTTTCGCCTTACGAATCCCACAACTTTATACCCTTTGCTGTTCAAAAGCTCAGAAAGGAGAATACCGTCCTGGCCGAGGGCCCCAGTTATAAAAGCTACCTTCATCAATCAAAAATAAGAACTTCTAAAAGATAAACGTTTATGCGTTCAGATGTACATATAAAAATAAAAAAGGGTCTCACATATAATCAATATCTATTTTTGAAAGCTCATTCTCTATAAGCTTAAGTTCTTCTTCAGAAAGCATCCAGCCAGCGGCTCCGGCGTTCTCTTCAGCCTGCTCCGGGGTTTTTGCGCCCGGTATTGCTATAACACCTTCGTGAGATATAACCCAGTTCAGCGCTACCTGAGAGATCGATTTGTTCCTTTTTTTGGCTATCTCTTTTAGCGCATCGATAAGCCTTTCTATCTGCCTCAGGTTTTCTGGCTTAAAGACCTCGTTCCCGCTCCTTATCCTGTCCCGAGGGACGTTTTCCGCGCTGTATTTTCCCGTAAGGGCCCCCTGTGCAAGAGGGCTCCAAGCTATTATCGTAATGTTGTTCTTCCTACAGTAAGGCATGACCTCTTCCTCGATCTCCCTCTGAAGCATGTTATACCGAACCTGATTAGAAACTATGTCAGTCTTTGAAAGGTATGACCTTGCTTCTTCAAGATCCCTCACTGCAAAGTTGCTGACTCCTATTGCTCTTATCTTACCCTGAACATACAGCTCCTCCATGGCTTTCATAGTTTCTTTTAGGGGGATTTGCTCCCATGGATCTGGCCAATGAATTTGATAAAGATCTATGTAGCTCACGCCTAGCCTCTTCATGCTGTTCTCTGCAGATTTTATCAGCTCGTCGTGTCTTAAGTGAGCCCCTGCAACCTTTGTAGCGACAACCATTTTTTCCCTACCGATTTTTTTTAGGGCTTTGCCAACCACAGTTTCTGAATGCCCGTTCCCGTAGATCTCTGCGGTGTCCACTAGGTTAATGCCTAATTCATAAGATCTTTTGATAGCCTCGATTATATTTTCGTCGACGACGTCCTGTCCCCACGCGTCTCCGCTTGCTTGCCACGTCCCTATACCTATCTTTGAAACCTTTATATCGCTCTTACCTAAATTCACATACTCCATGTTATTATAAAAAGAAACCGGCGATATAATGGTTTTCGATTTTTTTCAGCATAATTTTTGTGCGATAAAAATTTTAATAAAAATTCATATGAGAAAGCCTTTTTTAATGTGCAAAAACTAAAAAGTTATTCTGAAGCCCTTTTATATTTAAGCTCCTTTGCAAGCTCAATAAGGCTGTTCCCGTTGTAGTTAACCCTGTACTCTTCTGCTAATTTCTTGCATATCTCAGCTTCGATGTAGCTCTCAAAGCTTCCGTAGATTGTTTTAAGAGCTTTTACAAACTCCTCAGGCCTTTCTAGAGCATCTCCGGGATTAACTTTGAGCACGTACTCGAGGTGGTACAGCACTACCTTTTTCGCTGCCTCTCCGCCGTGCTCAGCTATCACGCTTTCAATGATTTTTCTGACTATTTCCCTTTCCATCTACATCATCTCTATAAATTCAGACATGCCTTTTTCTGGCTTTATATCCAAAAAGAATAGATGACCTAAAGGCTTTATGCTCCTCCAGAAAAGGAAGCCGTCCGCAACGACCATCTTCCTAACCAAGTTCGCATACTTGAGCTGGATCTTCATAGCTTCCTGATCAGAATATCCCATTAGTGTCGTTATCCTGTTGAATTCTATGTCCCGTTTTAAATTTTCTCTTACATACATTTCGTATTCAACCGGGTCTTTGACGGCAAAACTTTCATCCGCAAGAAGGTTTATAGCGTTGACCACATTAGGCTCATAAACTTTTTGTACGTGAGGAATCCTGTCAGCTTTATAATCGTAGTCCTTTGCGTTGAAACTTACTATGCTTATTTTTTCAGTGCTACCTAAAAGAACCTTCATGTCCTCAAGAAAGCTTTCCGTGTTCTCGTTGGGGCCTATTACATAGTTAACTTTGTAACCTCTCTTTACGTAATCTGCTACGACTATCTTTCTGTATAGGGAAGCCCTAGTTTCATCAACCTCAGGTTCAAGTATAGTTAGTACCCTGTTACCGAGGTACTTAATTGAATCAATGTCTGTTCCCCAAGGCCTGTTAACGGGGTTTACCATCCTACCGATACTTGGTTTTCCAGTTAAAATGTATGGTTTTAAGATCGTTAGCCTGTCTTTTAACGTTAAATAGTATAATGGCTGTTCAACAGGATGATCCCTGT
>CAYFFZ010000041.1:0-9068 GCA_964342655.1 uncultured Nitrososphaerales archaeon | reverse complement strand
CGCCGGGGGCGGGATTTGAACCCGCACGGGCTTACGCCCACAGACTTAGCAGGCCTGCCCCATACCAGGTTAGGGGACCCCGGCTACATTGATATTTATTTTGTTTATTTTAAAAGCTTTTAGCTATAAATTTATCATTTATTTGAAATTAAAATTTATGATTTTCAAATTATTTGGGTTTGCACATAAATTTTTTAATACGAAATGACCTTGAGCATAAATTTATAGCTTTGAACCTGATAAAATAAATCATGCAAGAAACGCCGTTTAAGGTCGTGGTTGACCACTTTATTCAAATGGAAGACACCACCAAGAGAACTGAATTAACTTCTATACTCGCACATTTGTTTAACTCAGTAAAACCAAATGAGATTGATAAAGTTATTTACCTTACGCAAGGAAAAATTTACCCTGATTATATGGGTATCGAGCTTGGGGTTGCAGAAAAAACAATTATAAGAGCGCTGGGCAAGTATTCAGGTTTAAGCGAAGATAAAATAGAGGAAGAATACAAAAAATTAGGCGATTTAGGGGATGTTGCAAAAAACGTAGTTCAAAACAAGAAACAGATGACATTTTTTACTCAGCCGTTAACCATAAATAGAGTATATAGCATTTTAGAAAAAATTGCTAAAACTACAGGAAAGGGCTCGCAAGATATGAAGCTCGCTTATTTCATGAGCCTGCTTAACGACGCTGAGCCAGACGAGGCAAAGTACCTTGTAAAAATAGTGCTAGGAACGCTTCGGCTTGGGGTCGCTGATTACACAGTTCTCGATGCTTTAGCGCTGGCTTATGCAGGATCTAAGGACTGGAGGGAAATACTTGAAAAGGCCTACAATCTTTCTGGAGATTTAGGTCTTGTTGCTTCAACCCTAGCTTTAAAGGGTATAGATGAAGTTAAAAAAATAGGCATAAAAGTCGGAAGGCCAATAAGGCCGATGCTTGCAGAAAGGGTTCCAACAGCTGAAGAAGCTCTTGAGTACATGAAAAACGGCTGCATTGCGGAATATAAATATGATGGGGAAAGAGTTCAAGTTCACAAAAACGGAAACAGCGTTGTGCTCTATTCAAGAAGATTGGAAAATATAACGATGCACTACCCTGATATTGTAGAACTTGCTTTAAAAAACATAAAAGCAAATGACGTAATAGTTGAAGGAGAGGCTGTAGCTGTAGATCCAGACACGGGTGAGTTTTATCCATTTCAAGAACTGATGCATAGGAGGAGAAAATACGGGATAGAAGAAGCTATGAAAACGTATCCGGTGAGCTTGTTTTTGTTTGATATAATGTACGTTGACGGTTCGCAGCTTGTAGATCTACCTCTAACACAAAGAAGAAAAATTTTGTGGAACACAGTAAAAAATGACGAAAGGGTTCAGTTCGCTACTCATATAGAAAGTACTGATCCTAAGGAAATAGAAAGGTTTATGGATCAAGCAATAACCGATGGTTGCGAAGGACTTGTCCTTAAAGATCCAACTTCGATTTACAGGGCAGGAGCGCGCGGATTTTCATGGATAAAACTGAAAAGGGATTATCAAGGAGAGCTTGCTGATACTCTAGATCTTGTTGTAGTCGGAGCTTTTTATGGTAGAGGCAGAAGAGCGGGCACATATGGGACACTTTTAGGCGCTGTATATGATAAAGATTCGGACAGCTTTTATACCGTAACCAAAATAGGAGCTGGATTTACGGACGAGGATCTGAAAAATTTCCCTAAACTGCTTGAACCGTATAAAATACCCCACAGACATGCGAGGGTGGTCTCAAATTTAGAAGCCGATGTCTGGTTCGAGCCTAAAATAGTGATAGAGGTTCAAGCGCAGGAGATAACGTTAAGTCCAATTCATACTGCGGCCTTTGGAGTTATAAAAGAAGGCGCAGGATTAGCTCTTAGGTTCCCGAGGTTTACAGGAAAAATAAGGGATGATAAAAGCCCAGAAGATGCTACCTCGGTTGCCGAGCTTATAGAAATGTACAAGAATCAAAAGAAAAAAGCAATAACTAACGGTACAAATCCTTAGCATCCTTTCTGTTCAACTTTTTTGCAGGTATTTCTGTAGTATCATATTGGTAATGCTTGACGATAGCTACCGGAACACCTTTTTTCTTTCCCATAACAAGTTCTGCGGCAGAAGCAATTTCATCTGCATGCGCTATGTTTGTGACCTTTAGGGCACGGTTGTACATATCAGTAGACCCTCTATAATCCCTGAAAACGTTTATTCCGCTTGCGCCTATAGCCATATCAACCTGACCTTCCCGCCAAGTTCTACCATAGGTATCGCTTATAATTACAGCAAGCCTCTTGTTGAACATTTTCTCGAGTTTCTTTCTTATTCTTTTAGCTGACCTATCTGGGTCTTTTGGCAACAAAAGTACATAATCATCTTTTCCTACATTGCTTTTATCAATACCAGAATTTGCGGCAACAACACCGAATTCGGTCTCAGCCAAAAAGATCCCTCTCCTCATTCTTATTATTCTTCTGGAAGCGCTAAGTATAGCTTCTATTTCTCGCGGATCCTTTTTTACAATCTTTGAAGCTCTGATAGAAAAAATGCTTGGTGCTATATCAGAGAGCTTTACGAACCTGTTTTCAGCTTTGGCCACAATTTTTGAAGCTATTACGAAAATGTCTCCATCTTCAACTCTTATGTTATTTTTTTGGCACGCTTCAAATATATAAACTGAAATATCATCTCCGGGTTTTACCTCAGGAATTCCCTTAACTGCAATAATTTCGATTTCATCTCCAGGTTCTACAACTGTCATGCGATAAGCATAAAAAAACAAAGTAATTAATTTATCTGTAAATGGAGAAAATCGTGCTTGTAGGGAACTTTACTGTTGACATTATCCATATAAAGCACAAAACCTATAAATGCATAGGAGGTCCCCCCTCTTACGGATCATTGGTTTTAAGAGATCGAGAAGATCTAAACGTCGAGGTTTTGGGTAACTATGCAGAACCTCATGAAAAATTTCTAAATATCCTGAAATCTTATCAAATATCTGTAATCGGAAAAAAGTGCGTTAAGTATGATGTTTTTGAAATATTTGGAGTTAAAAAGAAAAAGCTTTTGATTAAAAACCTTGGATGTAAAATAACAAACATTTCTGAAGGAGATTTTTTTGTCTTTAATGGTGTTAGCAATGAAATAAGAACAGAACTTATAGGACATGCAAAAAAATTGGGGGGTACTGTATTCGTTGATCCTCAAGGTTTTATAAGGAAAAGGAAAGTTGGCCCAGTTAATTTTTATAATAATAGAGATTTTAGCGAACAACTAAAAAATGTAGATTACATTAAAGTCAATAACAAGGAAATTAAAGTGATAACTGGTTTGAGTGGCGTTTCAGGAATTAACGAATTACATAAAATGGGCGTAAAAAACGTTTTATATTTTTCCGGAGAAAAAATTCTTTTTGACGGCGAGAAATTTAAGATCGGGCTTGAAGTAAATAAAAAAACGTATATTTATGATGGTATAGGTATGGGTGACATTTTTAATGCTGCTTTTGTGTACGGTTTATTAAAAAAAGGAGTCGAGTTTGCCCTTCCGTTAGCTCATATGGCAACTTTGAAAAGGATAGATCGCGCGTGCTTACTTAAAGCCCCCAAAATAGAAGAAATTATTGATGACGCTAAATTTCTCATGAAAGATCTTATTATCTACAATTAAAACGGAGCAGTACAACTTAAAAAAATTGCAAATTTATTAGTTTTTGGGTTTTCTTTTTTCGAAGAACTTATTCAAGACTTCGTTCAATGTTGTGTATTCCATTTCCTCTTCTGGTAACCTTTCAAACATAAAGGGCCCATGTTGTCTCATATATGTTGCTATGTTCATTGCGATGTTTCTTGCATAACTAAACTCTTCGCCCTTAAAGTAATCAACTGGTATATGAGAACCCGGTTGTGGATCGCTTTCTTCTCCAATTATTTTGTTTTCCTTTATCATAAAGCCTAAGGCTACTAACCGTGGTGGGCCATCAAAATAAGTTGGATTGGCTTCATCTACAGAACATGGATATAAAGGTCCAACATGCGAACCTCTCATCCAGCCTGGAACAAGGTAAGGTGTCATAAAAGGTTGAAGAAGTTCGCCTACTGCTGGAAATCCTGATTGAGCTCTTGCCATAGCAACAGGATCGTCTTTTCCAACGTATTTTCCTGCTATTTTACTCAACTTTTCTGTAGATACTGAAGCTGCTATCCCTAATTTTTTATCTTTAGAAAATACCTTTTTTATAGAAAATCTGACTAAATCCCCTACTATTGCTAAATAATCGTGAAGTTCTTCAGGAAGCGAAAACTCGTATACGTCTCCCATTTTTTGGTCCAAAACTTGAATTAGAAAACCGTCATGTAGCCTTGGATCTATTACTAAGCCGCTTGTAGTGAAAGGATCGGCGTATATTTTAGAAAATGGAAGGTTAAAAGCGCTTGGACTTGTTTTGTCAGCCATGAAAAGAACTATTGGTTCAGCCTTTCTTGGTTCAAATTCCATTTCAGCGACGCCAGGGCCCATGCCTTTTACGTTTCCGCTAAAAGCATCTTTTAATAGATCCTGGCCTGCCGCATAAAGCCCCAATTTTTTTGCTTCTTCTGTAGCAGCCTTTAAAGCGTTCCAAGCAACTTCATGAACTTCTTTTGAATCTTCGCCGTTTTGATGTAACATAACCATATGTATATCGTCTCCCACGCGGCTTACAAAGAAATCATTTATTGTCTTTTTTTCTGTTGCGTTTTTTAAAACTTCCTGGACGGCCTTTAACTGATTATTGTGGGGTTTTACGTGACCTGCAATTGAACCTACATCGCCTTTGATATCTGTCAATGTTACTGGCATACGGTTAATAATTTTCAAAGCCGTTATTTATTGTTTTCTAATTAAAATTTAAATTATAGCGAAGCCACTTAGGCTCTTTTAGCAGTGCTAACTATTTTTATAACGTCATTATGCTTCAGTATATAATCAGCCCCTAATTTCATTTTGTTTTTTGCGTTGATTGCATATAAGAATCCAGAACCAAGTTCTGAATGTATCATAAAAGCGAGGTCTTTTGCAGTAGTACCCCTTTTAACTAAGTAAGCATCAGGCAAAACGTTGCCTTTTTTGTCTGAATATTTGTTTTCATCTTCAACAGGATACACGACAATCATGTCTAAAAGATTGAAATACACATAATTAATAGCCTGTTGAACCCCTGTGGAACCCCATTTTTTTAGTATTTGTTCAACTTTATCTAGTGCACTTTTTTGAGTGGGGTTTAATTCTTTTAATATAGTAAAGCTGGATTCGCCCGGTTTATAAGAAATAAACCCTGCCTGCGCTGCTTTTCTTAACAACAATTCAGCTTCTGCAGAGGTTGGCACTACAGTTCTGCCGCTATCCCTAATTTTTTTATAATTTTCTTCGGCTGAGGGAACGTCTATCTTATTAGCAGCTATGAGTATGGGCTTACTTATTTTTCTAATTTTTTTACCTAGCTTAACGAAATCTTCATCCTGCCAATCAAAAAATTTTTTATTTAAGATCTCGTCATTTTGTAAAATGTCCTTTACAACAGATCTATCTATGTTTAATCCACTTAACCTTGCAGCTAATATGTTAATCACTTCATCAAGTTTTGCGGCTTTATTAATCTTCTGTTTATCCTTTAAGATTATGTTAGCAACCCACATATCGAGTTCATTCTCTATAAACTCGATATCAATCATAGGATCGTGTTCTGGTCTCTCAAGTAGTCTGCCTTGTTCATCTGTAAAACCAGATGCGTCGATTACATGAATCAATGCATCAGCTTTCATAACAGAATCAAGAAACTGATTACCAAGCCCTTCACCTTTATAAGCACCGGGGATCAAACCCGGAAGATCAATGACTTTAACTGGTATGTATCTGATCCCATCTTCGCATTTTGAATTTACTGGATTATCCTTAACGTTAAGTTCCTTACAAACGCACTTAGCGGTAACCCATGCAACGCCTACATTAGGTTCTATTGTAGTAAATGGATAGTTAGCCACCTTTGCATTAAGCATAGTTAACGCATTAAAAAAGGTAGATTTCCCAGCATTTGGTTTTCCAACTAGTCCAACCATCAATTCTGTATTTTATAAGCATGTATTGCTTATAAAACTATGGTTATAACCTAAGAAATTTAACCAGAAGCAATTTATCATGATGTTTCTCTAAGATTTTAGCAAATAAAATTAGTTTTAACGGTATCATAAACTAAATTATTCGCAATTTTTTCTTTTATGGATTACAATTCCATCAATAACAATTTTTTCAGATTTTATGAAAATCGAAAGCCTTTCTATTCGTATTATTTTATCAAACCTATTTACACTATAAATAAATGAAGGATTATAGCTTTTATAGCTAGATTTAAGATTTTCTACATATTTTTTAGATAATTCTGTGTTTATATCTACAATAACTACTTTATTTTTTGCCACATCAAAAGCTTCTTTTAACGCTTTAAGCGGATCTTTTACAAAAGAAAGCGAAAAAGCAAAAAGAACAGTTCCTATCGACTCTCTTCTCAACGGAAGGTTATGAGCGTCGGCTTTTATATAATCATAACCTTTTTGAAGAGAGAATTTTATCATTTTTTCTGATAACTCTATCAAGCATAAAGCCCCGAGTTCGCCTCCAAATCTTCCTGTACCTGCTCCAATTTCTACGAAATTATCATTTTCTAAAAGCTTTTTTACAAAGCCGAGTTCTTTTTTATATATGTTTTTATATTTATCGTACCAGCTATCGTATTTCTCCGGTTCAGAAAAATCTTCTGTAATCATATTAGAAAAGGTTAAAAAGCTTATAAGTTAAAGCTTTTTTAATTCCTAGAGTTTCGGCAATAGAATACGAAACTCTTCTTGAGCATGCGTAATTATTCGAC
Organism: uncultured Nitrososphaerales archaeon; assembly: GCA_964342655.1. Lineage (GTDB taxonomy): Archaea > Thermoproteota > Nitrososphaeria > Conexivisphaerales > UBA164 > CAYFFZ01. Next base: position 2,144 of record CAYFFZ010000041.1, on the reverse strand, counting down.
CATGCTATAATAGCATTGTTTGTATTAGTCATATAATCAGTCTTTATGTCTGATTTTGGCCAAGTAATCGAGATCCTGCCAGCAGTTATGTAGCCAATTATATCGGGTTCGTTTATAAATAATCCTTTAACGGCATTTCTAAATCCGTTTATTTCTTCTTTGCCGATAATTAAATTATTATAAGGTGCTAAAGTTGGTGTCACATATGTTCCCATTTCGGTTGGTATGAAAAGGTCGTAAGTTTTAGGTTGATGAATCAATTCTAATATTTCACTTATGTTCGTATTCAATAAAATGTGTGAACCCTGATAAACGCTATATTGCAAGTTTATTCCAAACTTTTTCGCCACTTCAGGAATTTCTATGCCAGATGTTATAATTGGAAAACCTTTTACTGTTATCTCGTTTTTGCCGCTTATCGCGATTTTATATTCATTTCCTTGTAATTCCGCCTCTTTTATAGTAGACGATGTATAGTAATTGATCCCAAGTCTTTTTGCTATTTCTGTTAATTCGTTAGTAATATATCGAGCGTTAATCTTAATTTCAGGCACAAAATAGTACCTTTCTATGCTATCATTATTGATATCTTTTCCAATTTCTGGATTATCAATTTCTGTATAGGGAATTCCTATTGCTTTCAAAGAGTTTAACCAATTTTCTAAATATTGTTCTGGTTCTCCCTTCAGTTTTATAAAATAACCTCCTACTTCTCTTTTTTCTTTATCCAAAACTGAAATCCACCATTTCCACTCTTCAAAACATGTTTTTGCTAGATCATCGTCCCACCCAGCAAATCTTGCCCCTGAGTGTAAAACACCGGCTATTCTTACGCTTGTTCCAGAAGGTTGATCCCCTTTTTCTACAAGATAAACGTCCAAACCTGAAAGTTTAGCGTTTATCGCAGTCATCAGGCCTGTAATGCCGCTGCCTATTATGATCAGGTTATCTGATTTACTGCTTTTCATAATAAAAATGATGTTTTGTTAATGTATAAATTTTGCCATTCAAAAAGTCAAAATTAACTTTTTTCGACTTCTTCGAAAACGAAATCAAAGTTTTTCTTGATGCGTTTTGGCTTCTTTTCATATACCCCATGCAGAACTATGGGTAACGCTATAGTGGCATCGCAATAACATACTGCATTTCCCCCTTCTTTTGAAATTTTACCCCAGCTTATAGCTTCCTCAAAAGTAGCACCGCTAAGGCCACCCCATTGTGGAGAATCGGTAGTTATCTGGATGGCATACTTGTGAGGCTTTACTATTTCTTTACCTGTTTGTTTTTCTAATATAAGGGCTTTGATTACCGCCATAAGCTGGATAGTATCCTTAGGAACACCGCCACCTATATATATAACAGCAGTCTCATCTGAATTCAACGAGATTTTAGTCATCTGTTCAAAATCTTTGAACTGATCAAGTACTATCCTACCCTTTTCTGATAATACTGCAGCTATACCATAACTGCTATCCATTATCGCCGGTGAAAATATGGGAACCCTTTTTCGGTAAGCTCTTGTAGCTAATGAATCGATGCCTAACTTATCCAAGTGTCTTCCTAAGAGGAACATTAACTCGGCTGTGGAATATACGTGGTTTTTATTCAGACTACCTATAAAGTCGGACAGCAATTTTTCCATCTCTCTGTATTTATATTCATCTGCCCATTCATCATAATATCTGTCTATTTTATATTTAAGCAATAGCTCATCATCTACAAGTGGACTTCCCTTACCATAGGGGAACCCCATACCTGCGTATATGTCTTCAGATATGTTGGCGCCTGTAGAAACAAGAACGTCCAGAAAATTATCATCTATTAGTTGGCCAACCAATTTCCACATCCCAGCAGTTGACATCGATCCAGTTAGTCCCATAAATATTGTTATGTCTTTGTCATTGAGCATGTTTTTCCATACTCTGTAAACTTCTCCAAGTTTCCTTCCTTGAAACGAAGTTTCGGCCATCGCTTCTAAGAGTTCAGAAATGCTTCTTTGCTTAATTTCTATTGGCTTTACTGTTTCCTTAAAAAAATCTTCTCTTTTCATGTCAATCTTCTGTAAAAAGCAAAATAAAATCTTTTAGTTTGCAATTTCATTAGATAAGTTTATATTAAACATTACATAAGATAAGCGCACGGCG
>CAYFFZ010000040.1:5415-9068 GCA_964342655.1 uncultured Nitrososphaerales archaeon | reverse complement strand
TTACCTGCTGAACCCGAAAACCGCGATCAAGGGGGAAAGCGGCAGCGCTCCTGAAAATCTAAGCGTTGCGATCATAGCCACAGGAAAGCTCACAGATGAAGAGTGGGTTTCAATGCAGCCTGAGGCGCTTTACGTCTTCCACAGAGGATCATTGGTTAAAGCGCTAAAAGAATGAAACAGCTCGTATTTAGATAGCCATGCCTATTTTGAAGATCTTCTGACACAGCTCTTTATGAAACATTAATGATAAGCGCTTTAATAAAAGCTCAAAACAAAAGGACATACGATTCTTGATGTAAAAAGTAATTCCGTGCACAACACATCATATAGGCTCTATCCTAAAGCTTCCGTTTTCTTTAAATTTTTCAAAAAACATGCTGATGTATGATACTGGGCGTCGCCTTCGATCTTGATGGCACATTGATAGACAACGCGGACATACTTACGGTGGCTCTTTCAAGAGCCATAGGGGATTTTGGATACAGGGCTGAACCGAATGAAATAAGGAAATACCTCGGATTATCATTTAACGATATAGTTTCAAAATTTATAGAGAGGCCTGACAGCGATCTTCTTGAAAAGATAAAGGTTGCCAGAAGGAAGTACGTGCTTGAGAGCATAAGCGCTTTTAAAATATTCCCTGATGCGCTTTACGCTTTAAGGGCGCTTAAAGAACTTGGCGTTAAGAGCTCCGTAGCCACTAGCCTTGGAAAGGACCTGGTAGACCCTGTTATCAGAGGAATGAAATTAGACTATTACCTTTGTTGTTGGGTAACAGTAGATGAAGTAGAGAAGCCGAAGCCAGAACCCGATGTGTTCTTAAAAGCTATGCAATTGATGGGCTTAAAGCCAGACAGCTGCATAGTGGTGGGGGATAGAGAATACGATGTTATAGCCGGAAAAAAAGCAGGATCTATTACGGCTCTAGTGCTTAGGGATAGTTTTAGCAGGTATGAGAGCGTAAAGCCAGATTATACGCTGAGGAGCCTTGAAGAGCTTCCAGATATTATATCCAGCCTAAATTCAAAAATTGGCTAATTTTTAAAAATGCTATGCAAAACGTAAGCATCTTTAAGGTTATAAAGTTCTATAGCTTTTTATATTCAGATTTAAGTTAAAAATCCCAAAAATAGAGTCTAAATTTAAGATTTTTAATAAGATGTTTTTAACTTAACTAGAGATAAGGTTGGCATAATTTCCATTTAATTAGAGAGCGATAAAGAGCCTGCTATACAGAAGCTTGTAAAAAATTAGATGACTGTTCTTATTAAATCAATGAAAAACCCGAAAATGATTTAATGATCATGCAAAAGAGTAATGAAACGCTACAGAAAAAATCGCATGAGGCAAAAACTTTTCACGCTAATTTGTCTGGCAGGAAACTTTGCTTCAATTTCCGTGGTTTTCGTTTGATAGTGATGTTGCATAAGTCATTATAATTTTGATAGAAGGGTTTTTGTATAACTGATGTGTAAGACGCTCGGGAATAATAATTTATCTACCACGCTTAAGTACTTTAACAGTATTCCTTGAGTGAAAGCAAGCGTGCCTATGAACCGAGACGCGAAGTCCTGTAGGTTTGGATAGTTCGGTACAGTATATATGATCATTATATTAATCTAAAAAGCTTTGTAATTAGCGCTATAGTTATAAATTTAGAAATAATTAAGGTATAAAATTATTAATTATTAACGTTTAATATAACTTTTCGATAGCAACGTTTAAATATAAATATTTTTGATACACATAAAAAGGTGACTTATACGGCTGAAAGTAAAGAAGTGGCTGAAAAGATAGCGGCTGAATCAGATAAAAAGCTAAGGAAAGCTTTGAGCTTGCAAGATCTATTTTTCATGTCAATAGGAGGTATTATCGGATCTGGATGGTTACTTGGAGTTGCAGGGGGCGCTTACACTGCAGGCCCTGCATCAATCGTAGCTTGGATAATTGGCGGAATAATAGTACTTTTCATTGCATTAACTTTTGCTGAAATAGCTGGTGCTGTACCAAAATCTGGGGCAATAGTCAGGTACCCCAATTATACGTTTGGCCCCTATACTGGATACATAATGAGCTGGGCTTACTTTCTGAGCGCTGTATCTGTGCCTACCGTTGAAGCTGAAGCTGTACTTGAATATGCAAGCACTTACATCCCGGGGCTCTTCCACGTAGTTTCTGGCATTAGCGTGTTAACCTTAAAAGGCATATTACTGGGAACCCTTTTGCTTATCATATTCTTCTTCTTAAATTTTGCAGGCATACGCTTTCTCGGTAAATTTAATACCGTAATGACCTGGTGGAAATTTATAATTCCAATGCTCACGTTCGTATTTCTTCTATTCATATTTAACGCTTCAAATTTCACAGCTTATGGGGGCTTTGCGCCTCTCGGCTGGAGCAGCGTTTTCTATGCGATCCCAAGTGCAGGAATAGTCTTCTCGTACCTAGGGTTCAGGCAGGCTCTCGAATTTGGAGGAGAAGCAAAGAATCCTCAGAAAGATGTTCCTAGGGCAACAATTTATTCCGTCATAAGCGCTATAGTTATTTATACACTGTTACAGGTAGCTTTTATAGGGGCTTTAAGGTGGAACCTGCCTACAACGCCTTCCGCTGGCAACTGGGCCGCAATAGCTAAAACTGCAATAGGCTCTGCTCCTTTCTTTACAGAGCTTAAATACAGCGGTATAGCTGCGCTGGTGGCTTTTTCATACTTTTTGCTCATAGATGCATGGATTTCGCCCGCAGGCACAGCTTGGATATATACAGGTAACTCTGCCAGGGTCCTGTACGGCCTTGCTGCTGACGGAATTTTTCCAAAGATCTTTTTGAGAATCTATGAAAAAACAAGGGTACCTTTAATCGGTCTCATAACAACTGTTATAATAGGAGTATTATTCTTCCTGCCATTCCCCTCATGGTATCTTCTTGTCGGTTTCATAAGCAGCTCAACAGTATTGACCTATGTTATAGGACCTCTAGCAGTACATGGCTTCAGAAAGCACGCGCCCGATCTTAAAAGACCTTATGTGCTTAAATGGGCATCTATAATAGCCCCGATAGGCTTTATCGGAGGATCTTTGATAGTCTACTGGTCTGGCCTTGTAACCCTTACATGGATATACTCTATAATCCTGTTCGGAGTGCCATTCTTCTTTTTCCTTTATGCTCCATCGAAGTTGAAGCTATCAAAGACATTCAGCTATACTGTGGGTATTATGGGTTTGATCATATCTGTTTCCAGCCTAGCATTTGCTTACTTTTACGTCCTATTCCCCGCGGCTACAGAAACTCTTGCGCAAAACACGTCATACTTTTTAATTCTATGGTTAGTTGAGCTGGCAACTTTTCTCGGGATAACTCTTGCTTCACAATCAAAGGCAGCACCCGAATACAAGATTTACTTTAAAACATCGTACTGGTTCATAGCTCTAATGTATATTTCTTACTTAGTATCCTACTTTAGCGTCTTTGGATATGTCACGCTTTCGCCTTATCAATCGCTTACACCGCTCATACCTTTTCCATGGGACACGGTACTGATGATCTTTATATTCCTTATTATATACTTCTTGGGTATAAGGGCTACAATAAAAACCGACGATCTTCTAGCAGTCGTAGAAGAACAGAAAACCGCTTGATTTTTATAACTGATA
>CAYFFZ010000040.1:0-5315 GCA_964342655.1 uncultured Nitrososphaerales archaeon | reverse complement strand
TTCTTAAACAAATCGATGAATCATATTACTGAAAAGATTTCATCGAGCCTCTTTATTTCTGTTTCCCAGCTGTAGTCGTACCTGTTGAGCAGTACGCTTCTTAACCCGAGCTCTTTTGCTGTTTTCAGATCGTATTGTGGATAGGCTGAAACATGCAAAATCTTATCTTTCTGAAAATTCATGATCTTCATAGCTTCTATAAAAGCCATTCTGTTTGGTTTGTAAAATTTTGTATCTTCCGCTGTTATTATGTAATCAAAAAGATCTTCCATGCCAGCAAGCGTTATTTTTATAAGCCTTCTTTCAGTATTAGATATAACTCCTACTTTAAATTTCTTTTTGATCTTTATCAATCCAAGCACAGAATCTGCGAAAAATGGTGATTTTGAAAACATTCTTACAAGCATGTCACCGTAATCTTCTTCGTATTTGATTCCATTCTTTTTTAAAACAATCTTAAGAGTGTTCTTAAGGATGTTTGAGTACGGTTCAAAACTTTTTATAGAGCTTATGTTAGTGTATTCAACGTTGAAAAAGTCGTTTAGTAAACCCGGTTTTATTAGGTTTAAGGCGTTACCTATAGAGCTCTTCCAATCGACAAGCGTACCGTAAAGGTCAAAAGTTATTATTTGAATATCATCCATGTATAAAAATTTGGTTTTTAAGATAAAAACTTTATAGATTATTGAGAAACTGTTTTAGATAAATTTTAAAGATAATTTATGTTTTTAGTTAAAACTTTGCAGTAATCGGTTTAACCTTTTTATTTTTAGAATACATGGCTTTATTGTGAGAATTTATTTCAAAGTTGAGAGAGATATAGATGGTCATGATCCTAATGAGTTATGGACAAAGCTAAGCGACGTCTCATCCATTCCAAATTACTGGCACGGTCACAGAGAAGTGAAGGTTCTTGAAATGCATGACAATAAGTACAGGGTTGAGATAGTGTACGCGTTTCCTTCTGTTGGAAAGGGAAATGTAGGCGAGAGCATAATAGAGACTGATCAAGAAAATAAAGTCCTTAGTTTCGATAACTACAAAGGCCCTATAAAAGGGGCGATCAAGGTCTGGATAGATGAAAAAAAGAATAAAATATATTGCATTTATGATGTTGAAATGAGCTCGATTTATGCGCCTGCCAAGGGCTGGGTAGCTGAACACTTTAAACAGGGCGTTGAGCATGCCTTCGACAGGCTTTTAGGTTCTCTAGAAAAATCTTGATTTAAAGTCCTTATTGTAGGCGAGTACTCAGTACCCCACATATAGGCAGGTAACCCTCAAGACCTCGGAACCATTGCTTTTTAATGCAGCGAGGTGTCAGCTAAAGCTTCAAGCACATAATAAGGGCATCTACATAACCCTCTTTATAATAATACATATTTGGCACAAATCCAGTCTGTACGAAACCGAGCTTCTTGTAAAGATGTATTGCTGGCATATTGTTGGCAAAAACCTCCAACTTTATAAGCCTGAAACCCTGAGACTTTGCCAACTTAATAAGAAGCCTAATCAGCTCTTGCCCAAGCCCCAGGTTCCTGAATTCTTTGAGAACGCTTATGCCCAAAGTTCCAACATGTGAAGACCTGCCAGAACCTCTCCTTATTTCAGCGTGTGCCACTATTTTATCGCCAGCTGTCGCCACGAGCGCTATGAGCCTTCCATCTAAGATCTTCTGCATCTCATCAGCAAGATATCTGATTTCTGAAGCGTAAGTCTGCCTTTCGTTTGTTGATATTGGGGCCTCCTCATCAACGAGCTCGTTTATAAAGTTCATGAGCTCTTCAACATCCCCCGAGTGAGGCGCCCTAATTACAAAGCTCCTCCCATCTTTAGCATTGTAAACCTCTATTGCCTGTTTTGGTTGCATTGTTAACATTTAAAAATAAACAGACTATTAAAGGTTTGATTGGTGATATAGCTGTTAGAACAATAAGCGGTTTTTGTTTGAGTAATAAGCATAAAAATAAAAGTTTAAATGTCACAAGCTCGTTTTAAAACTTAGATTGAATTTTAAAAGAAAGGATTTTATGAGCGTTGCTATTGGCATTTTAATAGTTATTATAATACTGGTTATGGGCTCCGTGACGCCCCTCGTTTCCATATTGAACCCTGAAAGCGGCGTAATCCAAAATTCTAAGAACTTAATATATAAAAATCAGACGATAAAGATTCCTGGGTTATACGACCAGGTTACAATAATTCAAGATAAGAACGGCATATACCATATTTATGCTTCAAACGACCACGACCTCTTTCTAGCCCTCGGTTATATTCAGGCAAAAAACAGGCTGTTTCAGATGGAGATCTTCGCTTTGACAGGTCTGGGCAACCTTTCTGGCTGGCTAGGCAGCTCTTTCAACTCATACGATAGGTTCTGGACCTTGGCAGGAGGCCCGATAACAGCTGAAAAGGACTGGCAGTCCGTGCTTTCAAACTCTTCAATTAACCCGGTTGATGCTCAAACTGTGCTCGCCCTAGAAGCTTATTCTCAAGGAATAAACGACTATATAGCCTATGCTAAAGCCAACAACCTTTTGCCCATAACCTTCAAACTTCTGGGCGTTCAGCCGTTCAACTGGAGCCCTGTTGACAGCTTCGCTGTACAGGAGGTCATGGCTTCCTCGCTTGAATTTGGCGATGACGCGCTTCTCTTTTCTTTGCTTTACAGCAAGCTTGGAAATTCTGTTTACCAGCTGATACCTACTTTCTCTCCTGTTCCGCAGTACTATTATGCGGGCTATAATGGGGAGCCCAACCAGTACGTCCTTGAAGTTTCACAAAACACATACCCAGTTAATCAGACAGTCGCTGGGCTTGCATATGAGGTTGCTAAAATGTGGGATCCGCCTAGCTGGGTCGTAAATGCTCATGTGCCAGAAAACAGCAATGAATGGGTTGTGTCCGGTAACAGGTCTGCTACGGGGAAGCCAATACTTGTGGGAGGGCCCGTGCTTTCATTTTCGCTTCCTGCCATATGGTTTCAAGTGCAGCTGGTTGATCCCAACTACGACGTTTACGGCGTTGTGCTGCCGGGAGCTCCAGCTATAATAATAGGTTTTAACAACAGGATTGCCTGGACACTGACCGACACTGAAGCTATATCCTGGGGAACTTTCTTCTGGGTTCAGCAAGTAAAAGGGGACAACTATTACTGGAAAGGAGAATGGTATCCTCTTAAAAGCTATTATGTTAACGGGATGCGTGTAAACTGGACAAACTTGGGGCCTATAATGGCTCAGAACGGCTCCACAGCGTTAGTAATGACCTGGATGGGAAACAAGGTTTCAAACGATCTGGGCGTGCTGTTGAATATCATGAACAGCTCAAACTGGGAGCAGTTCAGGGAGGCATTAGAAAGCTGGTACGTACCTTACCAGAACTTCGCCTTTGCCGACAACAGCACAATAGCAGACATTTCTGCAGGATACTACCCTGTTTTCAACAGCACAAACGGTCTGCCATATAATCCTTCTGCTATAATGCCGGGCAGCGGAGTAGAGTACATATCAGGGAGCATACCTTATAGCATGATACCGCAGGTTGTGAACCCAGCTTGCGGTTTCATAGTCAGTTCAAACCAGAGGCAGGTCGGGCCATCATATCCTTATTGGTACGGAAACACGATGAGCTTTTCAGCTGGCTTCAGGGCTATGATGGAATTCAACTATCTGAACACTCATGGCAACTACAGCATAAAGGATATGGAAGATCTCCAGAGCGAAAACTACACAGACTATGAAGCAGCTATGAGCGTTCCTTATATAATAAAGTACCTTTCCAACAGTTCTAACGCTACAGTGCAGGAAGCGCTCTCTTACCTAAAGAACTGGGACTATGACATGAGCGCAAACTCTAAAGCGGCTACGATCTGGTTCTTCACTTACGAGCTGCTTTTCAATGAAACCTTCATACCTTATCTCTACAGCCACGGTTTTCTGCCACAATATAGAGATCTTTTCTATCCATCTGGGCTTGGGGGTTCATGGCCAGATACGCAGGGGCTGCCATCGCTTGATGAGGATATGGCTTACATGATAGAGAAAGGAAGCGCGTTCCCATTTTCTAACGAATCTATGAGCAACCTTCTTCAGGAGGCAATCGTTAAAGCAATGAACTATTTGCAGGAAGAATATCCGAACGGTAACTTTACGTGGGGACACTTTTACGGCTTCTATTTCCCGAGTTTGCTCGGGATAAGCTCGATAAGCGTTGGGCCTCTTTCACGCGGAGGGGATTACAACACTCCTAACGACGCTGCAGGAGGAGGACCAGAAAGCAATTGGCCGAGTGGCGGACAGAGCTGGATAATGGTGGTAAACCTTAAAAATATATCAGATTCGTTTGGAGTTTATCCAGGAGGGCAGAGCGAAGATCCGGCAAGCCCGCTCTACGCAAACTACATAGGTTACTGGATGAACGGGACTTACCTCCAACTCTATTACATAAGCTCATCGAAGATCTTTCCAGCATCGATCATAATGGATACGATAATAATGCTGCCAGGTGATGGATCATGAGACCAGCTCTGAGCTTTTTCTTAACCTTTATAATTTCTTTGATAGTAAATTACCTGATAATAAGCACTGGGTACTGGTACTTGGAAATAATTTCCGGCGCCGTTTTTTCCGTAATTTTCTGCAAGAGGATACTTTTTGGGTTCCTTTCAACCTTCCTTTCGGGAATTTTTGCGGTAGCGATCTACATTTACCCTCTCATCCAGATCGGTGCTATGAGCGTTCTCAACGTGACAGGAGAGATCGCAGGGGTTAACGGCTCCGTGTTGCTTGTCCTGATGTTGCTGATAAGCGGCCTGCTCTCAGCTTCAGGATCGCTCATAACAATACCCTTTAAGGTTCGCTATGAAGAAGCGCATCGGCCTCAATAAAATTTGAATATGCATTTACATTTACAGTAAACGATCGGACTCTGATAATTTTACAAACCCCTCAATTAATAGACAAACATTATTTTTATTAATAGAACAGCTTGTATGCATGTGGGTTCTGAGCCATGTAGTCTTTGATAGACTTACATAGTTCTTGGAATTCATAAGCCTTCTCCCCCGTCAGGTTAACCCGCTCAAATCATTCACAAGCTAATCGAATAGCTTCAACTTGAAAAAAGCCCCTCCATCTGAAGGTGCAGGTTTATTGAAACTTTACAGCAATCCTTTCGGGGCATCAATCATCTCACATTTGGAGTATCTCATGATAGTGCAGAGTCTTTAAAAGCCTTAGTGTAATAAATAGTTGTAATGTTCATTTTTTAGACTAAAATGCAAAATTTTGCAAAAAGTTATATGCATATTGTTG
>CAYFFZ010000039.1:0-9709 GCA_964342655.1 uncultured Nitrososphaerales archaeon | reverse complement strand
CTTTGTAGAATACCTATAAGGGCTTGAAACGAGGATGAGGAGCCTATAGCTAATATTCATATTAATTTATAAATTATTTAAAAGTGTTACAGCGTAAATCCTCAAGCTATTTACAATTTTAGCTAAGAAGTTATGAGTTGTCACGGTGAAGAGGTTGATAGTAAAAACAAAAGATAAGCCAAAGTTTGGCATTAAGTTTCAATTTATTTATGCAAAATCCTGCCGGCTTAAAAAATTCTAGTTCAGATAACAAAATGAGCTTTAATACACTGCTCTACATTTTACTTATTTGCAAAAGCGTTTGCAAAGTATTTATTTCTTATTATTTTGTGTTAAAAAAAGAAGAAGTCGGTTAGAAAAGTTTTTATATTCATAAATATATTAAAAATTTTAAATTGTCACAAAACAAGAACGTTCATGTTCTTTTAGCATTGGCGATCACTCCGGTTCATGCTGGAGTAGGGCAACAGTTCGGTGCAGTTGACCTTCCAGTTCAAAGAGATACTATGGACTACCCGATAATCTATTCTTCTTCATTTAAAGGGGCCTTAAAAAATGAGTGCGTTAAAAGGCTCAGCGAGATCGAGTGCAGCAATAATAAACCCTGCAGGGCTAAAGAAGACGGAAAATGCAGGAAGCTTTTTGGATCGGACGCAAGCCCGAACGAAGGTATGGGAAGCGTTACTGTGACCGACCTGAGGCTTCTGTTTATTCCAGCCCGCTCAGCAGAAAAAGGACCCATCTACTTAACAACCAGATACATGCTAGACTCAGCGCTGGAACTTCTTAACCTTACCGACAGCTCAGATTTGAAAGGTGCCCTTGAACTTTTGAGGTCCAAAGACAGCAGCTCTGTGCAGGGATCCTCAGCACAAACTTCTGAGCCAAAAGTAAGCGTCATGGGAATAGCCGATGTTCCATTAAGGGACATAAGCAAAAGCGCTCTTTCCAATCTATTTACAGATTCAAAACTCTACCAAAGCTTAATCTCATCAGGAGTAGCTGTAGCTGACAACAGCATCTCTGGCGCCGATTCCTCAATTCTGGTCAACCGCGCCCTCATAAGAATTACGAGAAACAGGCTCGATCTGTTAAAGAAAACTGTTGCTAAGAATAGCCTCTGGACTGAAGAATACATACCTCAAGGCTCGGTGTTCATTGCGGTTGCTATGGAAAACAAAATGAAAACCGATGAGGCTAGCTCACAGACAGCTTCAGGCGACTCATTCGAAGGCGTCTTTGGCAGAGGCTTCTACTTGAACTTAGGAGGGAAAGAGACTATAGGGAGGGGGTTGCTGAGGGTTGTCGTCAGGTGAGCTCATAAACGGAGACATTGTTAGGAAGCTCGTTAAGTTGTTTGAGTCTAAAACCAATAATAGCAAAAAAGAGGATAAGGAGCCTAAGGAGCCCCCAATAGCCAGAAGGGCTGAAGATTTTCCCTTCATGATAGCTCAGTACGGCCTTACATCGACGCTCACGTTTTTTCTTTCAAAAGTTGGAAAAGAGAGCGACGACCTTTTAAAGAAGGGCTTTGATTACTTTAGCGGCATAGTGGATAAGCCTGGTGGGGATGTTAAAGACGATGCGACTAACCCTGATGTAGGCAAAGGGTACGCTTCGTACCTGGCCCTTGTCTTGGTTTGGCCCCTTGGCAAGGCGCTTAAAGAAGTAGGGATAGACATAAGCTCTCAAAGTAATATAGTTGATCAGGTCTTAAACAAATTAGACGCTATAAAGCAGAACGAAATGAAGCTGGAGCTAAGAATAATGCCCTCGCTTTTGGAGCTTAAGAAGATAATAAAGGCGCTGAGCTGAAATGCTGCAGGAAAAAGTCTACCCGGTAGTATTTGAAGCTGAGTTCTATTCGGTAACCCCATGGTGGGGAGGCGGGCCATACGGAACAGTAAAGCTTCCAGAAGACGGTTACTGGTACCCTTCAAGCGAAACAATTGTTGGTAAGACTAAGTGGTTTGCAAGAGCTTTAAAGTGGACGTGCTCCCAAAATCAAAGTTTAAATCATAGAGTGCTTGAAAGAGATATACGCGCACTTTTTGGCTATTCCAAGGGCAACGATGAGCTTTCTGGCTCTTCTATGTTTCAGTTAAGCATTGCCCCTGACTCTAAAAGCAGTCCTAATGCGCTTTATAGGCAATTAAAAGAAGTCCCAAGAGTCAAATTGGGGCTAATTGGAAGAGGTTTTCTAAGATATTATGATAGTCCTATAGATGGCGTGCGCTTCAAAGCGGAAGTTAGGGTGGTCCCTGAAAAATTGGGAGGCTCTCCAATCGGAGTTCAAAGGTTTACAGCAGCAATGATGCTTACATTGGCGTACGCAGGTATAGGAAGGGCGGCTAACAGAGGCTTTGGAAGGTTTTATCCAGATGCCAATACCATTAAACTCATCGGATCCGATGAAATTATTGAGCTGGGCAAATTCATAGAACAGGGGAATGTAGCTGAAGCCTTTAAGCGTGGTTTTAAAATAATTTTCGGATCAGATTATGAAAATTGCAAAAATATTTACGAAATTATAAAATGCGCTATCAAAGATATGAACACTGTTCTAGAAAAAATAGGGAGTGCTTTTCTTTACAACAATTATAGAAGGGATGGTGTACAATTATATAAAATGGCTAGCTTTGGCTTGCCAAGGAAACATTTACGCGCTAAGGTTAGAGGCAAAGATATAATGAGGGCACAAAGCCCTATAATTGCTTCTCCAGTAAAAATTAGGCAGAGTGAGATGATTGGGCAGAGTGAGATTGATGTATTGCTCATCAATCTTAACCACGACTATTTATTTTCGATTCACAACGGTAAGAAGCCTCTGCTATCGCCATCTGATTATAATGATATGCTGGAAAAATTAAAGTCAAAATTAAAGAGCCTCTGCGGAGGCGGGTCGAGCTGAGCGTATTAGAACGTGCGCTTGAAGCTTATACAGAAATGTACAGGCTTTGTGCCGAGCTCTCCTCCTTTAGCGGCGCTCAGCAGGCTAGAAGTTTTTCTGAAAAAAGAAATAATATAGATGTTTGCGAAGAAGTCAGGAAGATAAGGAGCTTCAAAGTCATCAAAAAATCTCTGGGAATGATCGATAAAAACTACAATGTCCTAGAAGACTTTCTAAACAAGATGAAGGCTTCCGCTAAATTGCAAAACAAAGCAATAACAAAAGACTTTGCAAAGGAGCTTGAAGAGATACTTTTAAATAAGTCTAATTATGAAATTATAAAGAAGACTGATAACGAGGATTATCTTCCTGATAATATTAAAGAACTTCTTAGCCGTCTATATTTTACCCTTCAATTTTTAGGAGATCCTGGTTTGGTAGCTGTTTATGAAGTCCTTTACGCTGATAAAGTTTTGGACGAAAATCACAAGTACAGCAAAAAGATGGAACTAGCGCAGTCGTACGTAAATGAATTAGCCAAAGCTATGAAGTGCGCATACGGCAGGGCTTTTATTTTTAAAGCAAAGGCAACTACACCAATTGTAGCGGGCAGGAGCTTCGTAGACCTGCTTCTTGAGTACGGCCTGGCTTGGGACCCAGTCATCGACCTCCCATACATACCCGCAAGCGAGCTTAAGGGCGCTGTCCGCTCTTTTGCCCTAAAGGTCGGGCTGCTTGACTTCCTTGAGAGCGAATATAAAGATGAGAGGAGCATTGAATTGGTCTTGAAAATGACCGGGAGGGGAGCTGGGCGCCCGTTTACGAACGATGAAGTAGATGAAATTCTTAAAGCCAACGGCATAGCAGAAAAAAGCAGTGATGATGTTGCAAATCTCCTCAACAGCCCATCAGAAGAGGGCGAGGTAGGAGGGCTGAAGATCTCTGACGCATATCCGGTAGGTCCTGCTGATAAAACCCCTCTTGAGCTTATGGTCATCACTCCGCACTACACGCCCAACGTAGAGCAGGAGTACGAGGTCAATCCAGTTCCCATTAAATACATTGGAATAGGGCGCGACACAGAGCTCATGTTTGTGGTGGGCGTTTCAAAGGAGGCTTACGAAGCGCTTAGAAGCTTTGCTGAAGCAAAAGGCCTCAAAATAGGCGAAAAAGATTTGCTGAGAACTCTGATAAGCGAGGCCCTTGAGCTGGGCGTTGGAAGAAGGACTAGCAGAGGCATGGGAAGGATGAGGATAATATCAATGGAGGAGGTGAAGGAATGTGGACAGAACTCTGGCTGAGTCCAAGCTCGCCGCCCTGCTTATGTACAACCCCGCCACAGGCCTCCTGAGGGAGCCTGACGATGAGCTCTTCCGAGAGCTTGGAATAGGCGGAGAAGCTTTTGATGCGGCCAAAAAGGCTTGGGAATCTGTGCGAAAGACCAAGCCCATCAGCCTTCCCCAGGGGCATCAAATAGGAGGCGAAGAGCTAAATAAAGAATTAAAGCAATTTATTGACGGCGCAAAAGACCCAAGCGACCTCCTTCTGGCTCTCTACTTTTACTATCAGGTCGTTTGGGAGAAGCACCTGCACAATAGACAAGAGGAGAAGGATAAGCAGGATAAACTAGACCCGCTTCACGCATCCTACGCTGCCTCAAGCTTAGCGGGAAGCGATAGCTACTACTTCGTCTCCTTCAAAATTTCATCTGTACAGGATATTATAGCCAACTCAAGGAAGACCTCCGACCTCTGGGCTTCCAGCTTTTTAGTTTCTCTTCTCTCTTGGGGCATAATGCGCTATTTCGTCGATAGATACGGCCCTTCGTGCGTTATAAGCCCCTTCATAGGTGTGAACCCGCTCTACGTTTACTACGCCCACAAAAGCATAGGAAACAGTTCGCTTAGGGGAAGGTTTGACCTTGAGGTCAAAAAGCTCCTCGGAATTGATCCTTCCAGAGACTTCCCCGAGAGCGCACTTTTAGCCGGCAAAGGGGACCTGCTGATACCTTCTACAGAGCCTGATCCTGAAGGCGCTGTAATCAGCTCTTACAAGAGCGCATGGCGCGACCTTTACAGAGCGCTCTTGCTAGATAACAAGGAGCTTTACACTGAGTACGAAGTGATAAGCAGAGAAATCCTAGAGGCGGCCCAGGACTACCCTCCCTTCCCGCTGATAGAAGTCAAAGTGCAAAAAACATCCGCTGAAAATCCGCTTGGGAAAGCGGACTTGCAAAAGAAATATGAGCTCTGGGTCGATTACGGCTATGGAATAGCTGGAGCCGCCCACAATTTTACTTCTGAACTGTACAGCAGGGGATCTCGTTACGAGTTCTGCACCGTCTGCGGTACAAACGTTGCCGCCGTCAGGTCTAAGAAGGATGAAGCTGAAAAGCTGTGTCCGTACTGCGCGATCAAGAGGGGATTTAGGGTGTTTGATGCCGCTAAGAGCGCCCTAGAAAAGCTAGGGCTAAAGGTCCCTGAAGCTGAGGCTGATGGAAAGTGGCCTCCGAGATGGCCATCCACGGTAACCTTGGCCGCCGCTGACCTCATAAAGAAGTATAGCAAACTTTCCAACCCAAGCGGCAAGCAAGTCATAGAAATTCTGAAGGAATTTGAAAGCGCTGCGGAGAGCGCAAATAAAGAAGTTGAAGAAGCAATAGAAGCCGTTGAAAAGGAGATGCACGAAAAGGCTTCGATGTACTTCTACATCCTCAGAGGCGATACAGACAGAGCTAAAGATCTTTTTGGGAAAGCTAGGGAAGAGGGGATCGTTAAGTACATATTCGTTTCTAGGAGCTTTGCTGTTGCGGCTCTTGACGCTCTGAAGATCATAACTGAGAACGGAGGCCTTCCTGTTTACTCAGGAGGAGACGACCTCGTGGCTCTTTTTCCCGGCGGCGTCAGCGACAAAGAAAAGCTGCCGTGGCCTCTACTTGCTCTTTCCGAGCTTATAAGCAGGTGTCCGGATGCCTTTGGCGGTAAAGAAGAGCAGATAAACAGCTACGGCGAAGAGAGCATGGTTTATTATTCAACTCAAAAGAATCACTGCAGGAGCTACTCTCTAACTTCTGCCCACGCGAAAGATCCGCTAAGCTTAACTTGGAGGATCTCCCATCTTTCGTTAGAGCTGAAAGACAATTTCAGCTATGTCTACGCAGAGAACCAACCCAGTGAGAAAAAAGGCGCAGAGAACAAATCCATTAAGAAGAACATGGTATCAGTTTTGAAGCTTACAGGGACCTCTTCAGGCTCCCTCTCTCTTGCAGATCTAGCGGCCTTCCTCCCCGCGCTAAAAGATATATGGTCCAAAGATAATGGTGCCGTTCCTAGGCTCTACACGATGCTGGGCGACGAAATCTCTAACAGCTTCCTGCACGATGCCGCTAAGGAGGCTGAGAAGTATGAGGGATTTGTATCAGAAGACCTTCAGAAAGCATCCATGAAGATCTTGGAGATGCTTGTTAAGAGAAACTCCATTAAGACTGGTGCGGCCGAAAAGGCATGGGCTATATTGTCTAGGTTTGAAGAACTAAAAATAAGCTTAGGCGAAGGCAATAACGGTAAGGTGAAGGCTGTCCCTTGGGAGATAGCAAAGGTTCTGCTCCAGCTGGGGTGAAGCGCATGGAAAGGTGGTATTTGTTTAAGCCCATCGGTCCTTCTTTCTTTAGATGGAAGGGCGAATATTCGCCTCAGGCCAGAGGTCCTAAGGCTTTGGGCATTTCAGAGATATTCCCGCTTCCTTCAACTGTAGCCGGCGCCTTGGCTCATTTACAGGTTGAGCAGAAAGGGCCGAACAGCCCGGACAAAGCTCTCGGAGAGGACTTTGAAATGTGGGGCCCGCTTATCTACGTCAAAGGGAAAAAGAGATGTGCGGCAGTTCACGCCTATCCGGGCGGCATGATTCTGGTTCATCTAGACGAAAAGAAGTTTGAGTTTATTGACGCCTTTAAAGAAGCCCTTGTGCTACAGCGCGTTGGCGTAGCGCTGGATTACAACACGAAGGCAGCTATGGAGGGCAGGCTTTACAGCGCCATGATGTTCGATTTAAGGTCAATTTTTAAAAAGTGTGACGCTGACGGCTCCGATGTTTTTGGATATGCGGTAAAAGCCTACGGCTCAGGGCTCCCAGAGCCCAACGCAATAATAAAGTTTGGAGGGGAAGGGAGGCTTGCGGAGGTCTTAGAGCTGAGACAGGAAGATGCAGGAGCTCTGAAAGGGCTAGAACCGAACG
The DNA here is from genome assembly GCA_964342655.1 of uncultured Nitrososphaerales archaeon. Taxonomy (GTDB): domain Archaea; phylum Thermoproteota; class Nitrososphaeria; order Conexivisphaerales; family UBA164; genus CAYFFZ01. The sequence goes on along the minus strand of CAYFFZ010000039.1, from coordinate 2,586 downwards.
TTGGATCTGAAGAAGCGCTTTTGCTCGCATCACCGGCCCCTATGGACGTTTCTGTGTATAATGAAATTTTGCCAAAAATCCAAGAGGCTTCAGTAAAAGAGGAGATTCTGTACTACAGCCCTGGCGCAGCCCCTCAGCTTGAATTCAGAGATCTGCCCTCACAGCTAAAAACAGAGTTAGAAAAGCTAAAATTTTCAAGGGTTGCATACATAGGTTCCGTAGGAACAGGGTACGACATGGCCAAAAACGCTCGCAGGCCGCTCTATCCAGCTCTTATGCCCGGCTCAATAATAGTCAGCAAATCACAGAGCGAAAGGATGACCCTTACAAAGGATCCCCTTGTAACCTGTTGCTGGGGAAGCCTAATTAGGCTTCCGGACCTTTCTTAGCTTTCAAAGTGATCAAATCTTAAAAAGGAAAAATATTTTAAGCCTTTATATAAATTAATAATTTAACGAAATGTCGGAGCAGGCCGAAACTCAGCAGATAATCGGCGGCGTTCTGCTTCTTAACACGCTTTTTGAGAGCCAAGATGTCCTTAGCGTCAGGCTTCAGAAGAATAGTAGCAAAATAAAGCCAAGGAAGCTGAAGGATTGGAACGAAATAATAAATGGTCTTAAAGATAAAGGCTACCTTATCAACATAGATGAATCCTTCAAGCTTGGATCAAATAGCGAATCAGATAAAGAGACCCAAAGCCAGCTCAAAAACCTGCACTTCCCGAAGTGCCAATGCGCCTTGTACGTCCCGAATAATGTTTGGAACGAAGTTCCGAACAAAGACGTTTATGAGGACCTTTTCCGAAACATAGTTTATAATGAGTGCAACAGCGTGTCGGAGATATATAATAGGGCGAGTCTGTTTTTCGTAACCTTTCTTAATCAAGAGGTTTCGACGACAGTTTTAAGGGAGAATCGGCTTGATTATAATGAAACGTTACGGGTTAAAGTTTCGATGATAGTTGGGCTTGAGCTTGAAGAGAAAAATAAAGGCTCAGTGCTTCACAGCGTTTCATCAACGCTAATACTTGTTCCGTCAGAAAATAGCTCTTCCAATAGGTCATCTGAACCTGAAGGTCCATTTGGCTACTATGAGTTTGGCTTAACTCAACAAGACAACGATTCAAATATAAACGATCTCCTACAGAGTTTCCAAAAGAAGATCGGAAATGCCTTTCACATGAGGAAGAACCTCATGGAAAAGGAGGACTACAAAAGGCTGAAAGATCTCATATATAATAGCTTTAGTGAGCTTGGCAGAGAGCTAAGTACAAGAGGACTTAGCGCTGAGGACTTAACGCTTACGTGGCCTAAAGGAGATAATGAAATGCACGACCTGCATGATCTTCAGATATATTCAATATTAATGGCCTTTAAGGCTTTTCTGGGCCTTGAGAACGAGAACGATGAGCAAAGTATGTATAAAAGCATGAGAGACGACTTGAGGAGCAACGCCTTCACCTCGATTCTCTGCGAGCTACCGCTTTCAGCTAAACTAAGCACGGACGAGAGGGCAGACTTCATTGCCTCCCTTATGGAGGGCTTTCCGGTAAAGCTGAGGGAAGACCCAAATGAGGCGATAAAAAGGTACAGGGTTGGTTATGAAGATAAAAATCTTAACATCTTTCTCAGCTGGAACAACCTTCTTATACTTGATGAAAGAGAAAAGAAACCAGTAGCTTACAAAAATCTGGCACAAAAGAGTGAAAAGGAAGAAAAGAAAAACGAAAGCGATGGACAAAAGAAGGATACAGGCGAATATGGATATTTAAAGATGTGGTTCCCCAGAGCCTTTTTAGTAAACCTCCTTGCTGGAGAGCTCATGGACACAAACTCGGTGTACACCGAGCTGCTCAAGCAGATGCGTTCCGAAACTCAAGAAATAAACTACGACATCAGGAAGCTGGCCAGAAAAATTTACGTTGAGACAGCTCTGTTGTTTGACCTGGGCTACGTCCAGACCCCGTTAATAAGAAAGATCCTGCAGGTACTGGTAGAGCAGTACGGCTTCAAGTCTACGCTCGAAGGGCTGAGGTCAACGCTAAGCGCCCTGGACACGTCTGCCAGCGCAGAAGCCGTTGAGGGATTAAACGTTATCATCATAATAATAGGCGTAGTAACGATAATGACCACAATTTTACCCTTAAGCTTCACAGAAAAAGCGATAGCTCTGGCGATACTTATTATTCTCCTAGCCCCCTTCTTCTACGTCTTCCGCGATGCGCTCAAGTCCATCTACTGGTACAGGTCTTTCGGTAAGCGTGGTGGAAATAAGAAAAGCGATCAGAATTAATGAAGGCGATTGGTTATTAAACGTTTGTTTGCTGTTTTTATTGAATTTATTACCATAATTTCGTAATCACATAATGCAGGCTAGAAGCTGCTAAGTTTTAGCATATCGACGGCTGCTTAAACGCGCTTTTTTACCTTAATAAAAAATTGTCCTTATTGAATATCTAGTAAAGCAAACAGTCTAAAAGCCTGTTAAGAATTTTTTGATTATTTAAAGCTTATCCTTAAGCTCATTCAGCCTATATATGTTTGGCTTCAGGAAGAAAAACTGATGCGGCTATGCTTTCGGCCGCTA
>CAYFFZ010000038.1:0-9905 GCA_964342655.1 uncultured Nitrososphaerales archaeon | reverse complement strand
ATTGAAACTTCGGTAAAAGAACATTATTTGATCGTAAACGTAAAGCGCTAAAAGGGCCACAATAATAATAGTTTTCATGATACTTTTGTTAGAATCTTCGCCCATAACGAATCATATTTTTGTAAATTATATAAAATTTAGGAATATTTTATCTTTTGATTATTCAAAAAGTTAATTCTTTTAGCTTTGTCGCTACATGCGCTCCTGAGCTCTTAAGCACGCTTCTGGGTGAGCTTTCAATAATCTACCTCCGATATCGCTTAATTTTTTGTTCTGCTTTCTGTTGCGCTGAATATAACGCTTCTTTCGTTGCCAATATGAAAGAAAAAGTACGTGCAAACGCTAGGGAAAAGCGATGATTGTTGAGATAAAGGAAGTTATATCTTTACTTAAGAACATTTTATGCATACTGATCCTTGTTTTCCATCAAAATGCTTTTCATCCCTTTCGATACTTACTCCTCGAGCCTTTTCGATATTATTATGAAGTAATCTGCGGTTTACTACACGGCCTTTACCATGTGCTTTGCGTTTGGCATGATGGCCTGTACGCCAGTTACAAACATTAGATATTTTTAAATAAATAAAGGAGACCACTGACAATTGCCCTCATGCTGCTTTAATTTTTCCTTGATAATGGTTCTTGTCTTAAGCAGGTTCTTACTGGCTAATGTAATTGACGCATTTGCTATAAGGCTTATTCTGCCAATCATAAATATACCCATATAACCAAACTGCCAGTGATATCGCACAAGGTGCTCGGTAAAACAATAGGCTTTCTGAAAATATTCATGAGCGGGGCGTCTCCAGTTATAGGTTCTACATTTTTTAACCCTTGCACTTTTCTTTAGCATAAACGCTGCCCTTTTTGGGTATTTGTGCTACTGGTTACTCCAACAGCTTACGGAGTTCTCGTTATTCCAAAGTTCTTTAGCTGCAATGTAGCCAGTAAATGATAGATCAAACATCTCTTATAAATAAAAAGAGCGTGCACATATGATGTGAGCTTGAAACCCTATCGCTTCATAATATAATATTCATAAAAGATCAGGCGCGCATTATTTTTTGCCAAACATCCTTTCATAAATTATCCTCTGCTTGCACTCGTTACAGTACCTTAGCATGGGATACTCCACACCGAGCTTGGCCACCAAGCGTTCGTAAAATTTTTTTGTGTAAAGCGGCTTCCCGCACCTTGCGCACCTTATCAGTTCATCCTCATAAATTACCTTTGTACTGAGGTTCAGCGTTTTCTGCTCCTCAATTGATAACGACCCCTCTGGACATACTGCGGCACAAAGACCACAGCCTGTGCATGTTGAGGGATCAAAAAGAAGCTTGCCACTCTGATCAATTTTCAACGCAGAGTGGGGACATTTAGATGCGCATGCGCCGCATAATGTGCACGTATCGGATATATTTATTTCTGATAAGCCTAACCCTGAAACATTTGAACCTTCTTTAATGACAGCCCTTATAGACGTGACATAATTAAACCAGCTATCGAACCTACTGAAAATTACTGCATGCGTAGCCCCAACACCAATTCTGTGTTTTTCAAGAGCAGATTCAACGCTACCGAGCTCAACCCTCCCAGTTAAATCAGACAATGTCTTGATGGCCGATGAAAGTTCTTTGCTTACTTCGCCTTCTATGACTAGAAGGTCTATACCTGAGGCCAATGCCATAGTTAACCACCTTGGGCTTATGATCCTTGTATCAATTTTTTCAAAATGAACCCAAGGTATATGCCCTCCATATTCTTTGGATGTAAGCACAAGAACTCTTCTTTCAGCGGGCACCCTGTTCATCCCTTCAAGCAAGCCCAGATATGCGTATTCAGAGAACGTAGGCATCTGTATGGCTGCAACGGGGCAAACAGAGGCACAAAGTCCACACTTTGTACACTTCGAAATGTCTAGCTCAAGCCGCTTTTCAAGCTTCAACGCTCCTTCTGGGCATGCGCTCACACATTTATTGCACCCATATTTTGCTTCACAAACATCATAATAGATGAAAGGATAGTCGGAGAAAACCTGATAACCTCTACTGAAACCGGTTATAAGCTCCCTCCTAGACAGTTTGGGATTGCTTAGCATTGATTCCTTCTTAGCAGTGATTAGATCTGAATGAGAAAGCTTCCCCAGCTTAGCGCACAGATGATACATAAGCTCATCCGTTGTCATTCCGTCCGTTTTAAGCTCTTCCACAACAGCAAAACCAGTGAGCTCTGTTCTGCCTCCAACCGCCAAGAGAGCCTCATATTCGTTAGGCTTCTGGTCATCTTCGTAGAATTTAACGTAAGCTCCATAGTTCTGCAAAGCACATTGCCTTATCGCTTCTGCTTTTTCCTTATCAACGTTTATCAGCTGAATATTAACCTTCATCTATTCTCACATATATCATCTATTTCTTCTTTCAGAAATTTTTCAAGTTCATCAGCTAAAAGAGCATAAAACCCTGATCCATGTTTTTTAACACACTCCAGAAATTCCATGTACCACGGCTTGACATGATATTTCAAAAATTCAGCCTGCATGATCCTCCATTTTTCAGGACCCTCCTCGGCTTCCCTTATGCAGAGGTACTTCATGAATTCAAGTTCAACGGCTATGTGGTCCGGGAGATCCTTAAAATTCCTTGATTTTTCCAGCCCTGCTTTCGCATACCTTTTCTGAACATCTATCGTTGAAGGCCCCATCACGAGCCCCCTTTCCATGAGCGGTCTGTCCTTTCTGTAGACTGATTCGTACGGAGGACAAGGCACGTGTCCCGGTCCAACAAACAGTTTGTTGTACTCGATTTCCAGCTTCTCAGGATCCGGCACAGTTATATCCAGGGGCTCGCCACGTTCCTCCTTAGCTATTTCAAGGAAAACCCTAATTGTATCCTCTATTCTAGGCTCTGGCTTGTAAAAAAGAGTTGAAAAAATATGATAAAGAGCAGCTCTTGAAAGAGCTTCGTTTAAGCTGTTCATTCGGAACTTCCCAACGGCAGGTACTTCAGCCCGAGCAGAATTATAAGAGCGACTCCCGCGAGAAAGCCTGCTGTTATTTCCCACTCAATAGGGCTCGGGAAGTACTGCCCAACCATCTGGAAAGAATATCCTGCAATCGCGTATGATGCGCTTATCCCACCTCCTATTGCTATTCCCGGAGGATACTGAATGAGCGGATGCACAAATCCAGGAATTATTAAGTTCAGCCTGTAAAAGAACACCTCGACGAGAGCGAGAACCGAGGCAACAGTTATGGCCTTGTCTGAAGTACGCCACGAGGGCTTTGCAAGGATGGTAACTGCTAGGAGCGCAAGAATCCATTGCCCCCATCCTATGTACCAGTACGGCCCAAAGAACATTGTATAAAGTCCTGCGAGCTCGTCTGGAACGCCGGGCCATGCTATTGTGAGGTATTCGCTGAAAAGTAAATAAAGGTCAACCAGTATGAAAACTACAAGCAACTTTGAGAACTGAGCCTTTGTCTTATCCTCGAGGCTTATATTAGCGAGCTTTAGCTTTCCGTTTACCTCAAGCACAAACAGCACCAAAGCAAGCCCTGAAACCAAGGCGGAGGCAACAAAAGCTGGGGCGAGGAGCGCCGTGTTCCACCAAGGTCTCGATATCTGAAGCCCGAAGATCCATGCTGTTATAGAGTGGGTGAATATTGCAACGGGCAAGGCAATGAACGCCAGGCCCACTGCATACTTCTCCCTCTTTTTAGCCGCCTGCTCATTTCCGGCCATTTTAAATCTATCCGATGATATGAGAAGCCAGAGCTCAGCTACAGATATTATGAAGTAAGTAGTGATTATGCTAAAGTCCCAAATGAGCGGAGAGAACGTGTGCGCATAGATTATCAGGTTGAGGATTCTGTCTGGCCTCCCAAGGTCAGGAAGTATTATAAGAGCTGCGGCCGCTATCACTACTGCTGACACGAAGCTTGCAACCTTTGATACTTTCTTCCAAGACTCAATCTTGAATACAGCAGCAGAGGATGAAAGTATAAGCCCGCCAGCGCTCACACCTACGAACCATGCAAATGTTGAAATATAAAGTCCCCATGAAACTACATCCCTCATGTTTGTTAATATAAGCCCGTATTCAATTTCAAGTGCCCATGCTATGGCTCCTACTAGCACTATTATTCCAAGGATAGAAACTATTACGTAATAGGCCCACCTGTTTACACCTTTAGCAATATTCTTTTCCATTTTCATTCATCACCTTTCTTTTTGCTGTTTACGGGAACAAAACCGGGATCGTATCCGTTCTGCTCCGCCATATCGATTATACTCTGATCTGGAGCTATCAACGTTTGATTTTCCTGTATTGAACTTTCGTTTGCATAAGGCGGTATGATGTCCTTCTTTTGATATGGCGGGATATAGTAAACTTGGGGTTTTGTGCCGAGCTCAGGGAGCAGTTGTTGCGCGTTACCGTTCCTTATAAGCGATGAGACCTCGCTGTTTGGATCGTCAAGATCCCCGAACACCCTCGCACCAACAGGGCACACTTCTACGCAGAAAGGCACCTCTCCGTTATCTATCCTTTGAACGCAGAACGTACACTTCTCAACGACTCCCTTTGGCCTTTCAGGCATGTATACGAGCCTTGTCGGGTTATATTTGTCATAGTGCTTCCCCTGGTGGCCTACCGGAAAATCAACGCCAGGGCTGTATACAGGCTCTCCCCAGTTAAAGTTCCTGACCCCATACGGACATGCCGCCATGCAGTACCTACAACCGATGCAACGGTCAAAGTCAACGAGGACTACGCCGTCCTCCTTCCTCTTGTAAGTAGCCGACACAGGGCAAACCTTAACACATGGTGCATCTTCGCAGTGCTGACATGCAAGAGGTAGATAATGCATGCTCAAGTCCGGATACTCTCCCTGGGGAACGTCGATGTGGTCTCCGCCTCCCACAGTCAATACCCTGTTCCACCATATTCCTAGGGGCTCATTATTTTCCTCTTTACAGGCTACAGCACAGGTGTTACAGCCTATGCACCTGCTTAGATCGATGACCATTCCAAACTTTGTCATCACTCGCTCACCTTCTCTATATCAACAAGCACATCAAAGTAAGGAGTGTTTGACTGGAACAAGTAAACCACAGATTGTGCAGGGTTAACTGCCTGGTTGGTGAGGTTGTTAACGGTTCCTGTTGGGAAATCGGCCCAGTGTCCTTGATAAACGTTTAACACGCCAGGTCTTATACCTGGGGTGACCCGAGCTGTGGTTATTATGTATCCCCTATCATTGTATATTTTAACCTTATCGCCGTCCTTTATCCCCTTTTTCGCAGCATCTAGAGGGTTTATTTCAACGAACTGGTGAGGGTTTATCTCGAGCAACCATGCTAGGTTGTCCCACTGCGTGTGGGTTCTGAACCTTGTATGTGAAGTTATCAGGACGAACGGGTATTTCTTATAAAGCGGGTTTGATGGCGATGCTTCGTGCGGTTCTTTGTATATAGGCAGGCCTGTCCCATAATATGGCACAACGGCCTCAACATAAAATTCTATCCTGCCTGATGGCGTGGGGAAATGCTGTTGGTAAAACGGAACATAGGGCCTTGTTATCGGTTGATATGCAGACGTTGCAATGTCCTCGTCCTTCAGCCTCATTACGTTTCCATTTTTCTTTATATCTTCAAGAGTAGTCCCTGAAGGAAGCCCGCTGAGGACCAGGTTAATATAATCTTCAGCCGTGCCGCTAAAATAAGAGCCGTAACCCATCTTTTCAGCGACCATTCTGAAGATATCCAGGTCTGACTTGCTATCCCAGAGAGGTTCAATCAGCTTTGGCGTGTATTGCAAGAAAAAGTTTCCACCTAGCAGCAGATCCTCCTTCTCGTACTGCGTTGCGACAGGAAGAACAACGTCTGCATACTTTGCGGTCGGCGTCATGAACACATCAGAAACAACAACGAATTCAAGCTGCTGAATGGCCTTTATAGTTTTGTTGGTATCTGCCTGCTGATTTATGAAGTTATCACAGGGGAACCACGCAGCCTTTATGTTGCCCTTAAAAACTTCATCAGCGAATGAAAGCGGCGGAATATAATTGTACTGTTTACCATCTGGGTTCAGCCAGTCAGTGAGATCTATTGCGGCATCAAGAAGCGCGCCGTTGTAAGTTGTAACGCCGCCGCCATGAACCCCGATGTATCCGCAGAGTGCTGATAATGTTATCAGGGCCCTGTATGTTAGATCTCCATAGTACCAGTGCGATATACCGCCAAAACCTGCCTTTATAGCTGCAGGCTTGGCCTTTGCAAACTCTTCAGCCATATACTTGATCGTGGAGGCCGGAACGCCAGTTATCTCTGAAGCCGTTGATGGATCATACTGAGAAACAAGCTCTGTCAACATTTGAAAAGCAGTCTTTACAGGTATGCCGTTAGCTGTTGTGTAAGATCCTGTGAGAGCTGGAACTACGCCAGGAGTGTTGTACGGCAAGATCTTCCCTGTAACAGTATCGTACACCATATAACTGTTTGAACCGTTTTCCACAACGTCCTTTTCTCTAAGGAATAGCATGGTGTCCTGCCTGACAAGAAACGGGCCTACTGTATAGTTTAAAACGTAATTGTAGTCGTACAGGCCCTCGTTTATTATCACGTTCATCATACTCAGGGCTAGTGCACCGTCTGTGCCGGGCCTTATCGGCACCCACAGATCAACAACAGTTGCAGTTGGCGTGAAACGAGGATCAATGTAAAAGACCTTGGCCCCGTTATCGCGCGCATCCAGGACGAACCTCATATCAGGAATATCTGTTTCAGCAAGGTTGTTCCCCCAGAGCACGATCAGGTTAGAGTTAACCAGGTCGTTGAGTTCATGACCGTCAAAGGCTCCCAGCTCTTCAACTGCACCTGCTGGAGATGCTGAGTCCCCCTCATTGTCCCCCTCGAAGTCCCCGGCGCTCGCACCTATTACGCTTGCAAACCTGTAGCCCACACCTATCAGACCATTTATTACAGAAAGGTTCCCTGTGTAGGGAGCTATGTATATGGACTTTGAGCCGTACTTAGATGCTATGCTCTGGAACTTGCTTGCTATAAGATCTGCGGCCTCCTCCCACGTTACCTGTTTCCACTGACCGCTTCCTCTTCCTCCAACGCTGACCATCGGATACTTTAGCCTATCAGGATGATATACGTACTGGATCTGAGAAAGACCCCTCAGGCATATCCTTGGAGGGAAGTCGGGGTCGTTAAACGTAGCCGGGGAGAACTTTACTATGTTACCATTATAGAGGGTTGCTAACAGGCCGCATGACCCATCGCAGTTATTAACGTGAGCCGTTCTAACTTTTTGTAGTGTAGGCTCAGATGATAAAGATGACGAAGAAGAAATCTGCGTGAGACCCTTAAAAGATGGATTCTTTAGCGCAACATATACTGCCGTAATGGCGGTGGCAGCGCCAGCTAGCTTCAAAAATGTTCGCCTAGATACCTTTGGTAAAATTGAATTTACTTTACTTTCTTCCATGAATTTTCAAAAATAATTGAGTTTTTCACTAACATAAAAACTTTTATATTTATCATTATACATTTGTATAAAAATTTCGGATATCTTTTGATCGATGAAACGCTACGACAAAAAAAATTTATATACAATGCTCATTTTAATCTACGTGGGGAGGACAACAATAGCGGTTAGCGACGAAATAGCCGCAAGGTTGCTCAGGGAATCAAAGAAAAGAAAGATAACTGAGTACGCTCTGGCAAATAAGTTGCTTGAAAATGAGCTTAATCTTATGGATAAAAACATGGAATCCCAGGACATTGAAGCCTCGATAATGCTCGCCCAGTTTGTGAAGGATATGGGCAGCCTGCCGCTCCCGGCTGAGGTCATTGGTGAAATTACCGAGCAGGTTTACAGGGTTGACAAAGAATGGCTTGGAAATATTTGGTTCAACCTTGGCAAGAAGCTTGGCACGTACATGCATGCATATGTCTCAGATATAAGGGAAATCGAAAACCACTCTAAACAGATTATTAGGTTCGTGCCGATAAAACTCGTCAAGGTCGAAAGCAAAACCGAAAACTCGCTAACGATAACAATCATCGGGTCGTGGACGTCCAGCTCACTATCATACTGCATAGGGCAGACGCTTAACGGGATTATGGAAACTTACAGCTATAAGATGAAAAACTTAAGGTTTGGAAACGGGTTCTTAGTAGCGTTGTTTGAAATAGATCTTAAAGCTTGACCAGCTCAGCGGTAAAAGCTGGATTAGACCGTTAGGGTTTTATCTAAGCACGTTCTACATACAGAAGATTGCCGCGTACATATTAAAAAATCCTGTTGCTAAAGGCTCAACTTAAAAATTTTGATCGCATTTTGATTTAAATTTTTAAAGCTAACCGCTTCACTGTTTACCTTTTGTCTTAGCTGTTAGTACCCTTTCTTTTTCGCTGTTCATAAATTTTTTAACGCTATTCCTATAAGCTCTGTATATTTTTCCTTTTGCGTTTAACAGTATATCTTCAGCTAACTTAGGAACCCACTTCAGTATATGATTGCTTACAAATTTATCCCCTTCATTATCAAGAGATACAAAATAAAGAAATGAAGCAAACTCCATTTCTGTTGAAACGTGATCAGGTAATTCTTTTTGAACGTTTAGACAATACTTTGAGTAAATGACGAGAAGCTTCTCCACGACGTTTCCGTAAATCGTTTTTTGCATATATCAAGATTCATAGGGCGGGCACTTTAGCTCTTTAAAGGCGTTAACAATGCAAGAAGCGCATTCAGTTAATAGCTTATCAGCGTCTTCAGTTTCTAGCGTTTCATAAATTTCTTTACTTCTGCATATAATATCCTTTGTCCTTTACATAATCTAAAAATTCCTTAGGGTTCTTCACATACCTAGGACCAAGCAAAATATGTGAAAACAACTTATAATCTGCTGAAACGTATCTGTATTTAGCTGTCATTAACGCAACCTTGGTCTAAAGTGAGAATTTGGTCCTAAAAACTTTTTTGTAGCATACTCAAACCTATGCTTTGGATACAGCTCAAGCCATTCGTCGTCAACTTCCATTCCTTGCTTTTCCATAACCTCCTTATGGTTTAAAGACCTTCTTGAGCCCACAGAGGCACCGCAAACTCTGCACCTTACTATGTAATCTTTTGCCAAAACCTTCTTTTCGCTTTTACCTCTAGTTACGCTGATAGCCTTTTTATGCCCGTCGCTTATCGAAACTGGACACATGTTAACGCAAATATTGCAACCGATGCATGATTCAGGGTCAAACGTCAGAGCTTCTTGACCTTCTATCTTTTCGATCTTTAAAGCTGAAGTCGGGCACCATTTTGCGCATGCTTCGCACAGTGTGCATGAGCTATCGACCGTAACGTCGAAGGATAAAGCATCTTTGATCCTTTTTTCTGAAACTTTGCTTTTAATCTCAGAACGCTTCTTAACTGTCCCCAAGCTCATGATAAACTGCAAAGGCTCTGCCGATTCCTCCAATTTTCCTCTTACTTCAAGCTTTATGCCTCCAACAACTGAATTCGCAATTTTTACGTCGCTTTTTAGCCTTTCAATGTTCTTTTCAAGCTCACACCCAACGCACCTCAGCTTTAATTCTCCCGAGCTTCTGAGAATTAAAAGGTCCTCTAATGATAGCATAGCTATGCACGGGAGCTTTATTGAATTTTCTGGATCTTTATAACATGAAATAGTTTTATTCCCGTTTATTGCTGAAAGATTATAAATAGAAAGCTGTGTGACTGAAGGAAACTGCAAGGCGCTTTCTGGACAAGAAGCAACGCACAAGCCCCATGCTGTGCATTTAAGGTGATTTATCATTACACCTTTTTTTATCTATCGCAATTGCGTTATAAGGACAAGAATCTTGGCATACCGTGCATTCTCTGTAAAGATAACT
>CAYFFZ010000037.1:0-9934 GCA_964342655.1 uncultured Nitrososphaerales archaeon | reverse complement strand
GTGGAGGACGTCAGGGGTTCGTTGCTCAGAAAGATGTTCATAGCCGATTACATAAGGATGGGTTATAAGGTTAATTACTTAATTGGGCCTAACGAGAACAAAGAGTCTTTCCTAGAAGACATAAAGGCGCTCATAGAAGATACAACCGGCTTTAATATATTGATCCCAAACCATAAAGATTACGGGTATAAGGCTGATAAAATACCTCGGTTGCAAAAAAATTATGAAGAAAAAGTAGTCAATATGATCAACCTTCTAGCTGATGAAGATTTTGCTATAAAAGAACCAGTAGAATATGAACTTTATGTAAGGGAAAGCGTGAACAGGGATCGCAAGTTTAATAGGACCGCTTTAATTTTTGGTTATTCAAATCAGGAGGCTATTAAAATTGAACAAAAATACGCTAACATCTTTTTGCGTTCTACAGTTACCGATGGATTCTTTTTCTTAAGGAGCGTTAGACCGATGGGAGCGTTATACTTTGTTGATCTAAAATCCGAAGTAGGAAAAACGGAATTTATAGAGGTGGTATAAAATGGTAAAGAAAAGCTTTAAAAATATTGTAAAAAAGCTTGTCGAAGAAACCCTTACAGAATACGGAGGGGAACCCGTTAAGAACGCGGTTCTCTTTCACCTTAAAAACATGCATAACGTGGCTCCTGAAGATGCCATAGACAAACCTGAAGAGTTCATAAAAGCACTGAATGACATTTACGGCCCTTTTGAAAAGATTATTGAAAGAGAACTATGCTTAAAAATAGCCAGAGTATATGGTATAAATTATAAAAATGAAGACCTTATAGAGCTCGCTAAAGAGCTTAAAAAACAATGAATGTTGCTTTTCCCAAGACTATACTATATCTAATTTTCAAAGACTATAAAAGTTGTTAAAAGAAAGGACATTTTTGCAACAAATCGTTTTAACTATATTGTATTGTTATATATTTATAAATTAGTGCTATCGTTTTTAGGCATCTTTTTAAAAATATTTATAAAAAGTCGGTTATAGAGCTACTAACACTAAAGTTTTAAAGAAACCTCAAAACCACTGTAGATTCTCTTTACCGATTTCCCGTATTTCTCAACGAACTCGTTTACAACCCTTTCTCCCGTGCAGTGCCCAAGATAGAGTTCGGTTTCTTTTAGAGAATCTACAGTAAAATCTACTCTTTCTTTGTTAGCATTTATAAGGTGTAGTCCTCCAATTATATATTTTACCTTTTTCCTTAACATCTTTTCTCCGTGTTCTTTTATGTTAACTATCCCAGCGTGCGAACACCCGGACATTAGAAAAATTGAGTTCCCAAGATCTATATACACAGAGGTGTCATCAAGCATCTGATCCTTAACTAGTTTTCCGTTATATAAGGTATATAATCCTTCTACTTTTTCGAGTTTGTTGATCCTCGGAACTTCCCCTGAAGTCCACACACCTTCGAAAATCTCTATGGGATCTTTTGTAAAAACAAAGTTTTCCCTGCCTTTTAGATCTTTCAAGTCCTGCTTGGGTATTCCCGAGTAACTGTAAGGCATCGTAAAGTTTTCCCTGAAGATTGATGGATGTGCATAAACAGGCGGACTAACGGTATCAAGAAGTCCCTTTAACCCCCCAGTATGGTCATAATGACAATGCGATATAACTATTGCATCAAGCTTCTTAAGATCTATACCAAAAAGCGAAGCGTTATAGCTTAGCACAAGGTATGAAGAACCTGTATCAAAAAGCATGTTCTTTTCGTAACCGTCATATTTTATCTTTACAAAATAAGAAACGCCATGCTGTGCTAACGCTAACGAGTGAAAACCCGCAAGATCGTCGCTCAGAACTCTTAGATAAAGTTCTTTTATCATAAATTTTTTATTTTTTTAAAAAATAAAAATTTTATCTTTAATAGCAGTGATTATACTTTTTTAAAAAATCATTAAATATAACTAAATTTAATGAAAGTATGAATGATAAGAGACGTTCTTGACATTCTGACATCGCCGGGTTATGTTACCTTGCTTGAAGGCCAGCCTGGAGCTGGCAAGACATCGCTAGCGCTTAAAGCGTGTTCTAAGGTTAAAAAATGTACTTACATCTCATACGCTGACCCAGAAAGTTCTCTAAAAAAGAAGCTTAGACAAATTGCCCCTGAATTTGATGAGGAGCTTGAGGTGATTAATGCCATGAGTGGGCCAGTTGAAAGCGTTTTTTCAGAAATCTTAGATTCTCTAACAGAAGGGCGACTCGTTGTTCTCGATACGCTTGATGCAATGCTCTTTGGTCTTAAAAATGATGTTTCTTTAAGATCTTTCCTACAGCTCCTGTATGGCTCAGTAAAAGGAAAGAGCTCTTCTATGATAATGATAGCCGAAGGTACAAATGCAGCTGCTGAACAGTTAAGGTTTATATCAGACGCGATAATACGTTTGAGCTTTGAGAAAGTCCTCGGGCAAAAGGCGAGAGTTCTCAAGATTTTAAAAGATAGGGATTATGCTGTAGAAAACGGTACTGTTTATTTTACATTGTCAAATGGTTTGCAGCTGTTTTATCCCGAAGATTACAGCGTCAAGCGTCAGATAAAGAGGCTGAGCTACGTTAAAAAAGGACCAGCCGCTGAGCCCGCTAATTTAGTTAAACTCGGAGGTACAGTGTTAGTTGAAATAGACGAAGACGTACCTAGCGCGCTGGTCAGGCAGTACATGTATTTTTCTGCTCTCAACGATCTTCTAAAAGGTTACAGAGTAAACTTGCTAGTTCCGCCAGATGAGAGCGCTGAGTCAATCATGGATGACCTTAAAGTAGCAGGTGACCTGTTAAGCAACGTTAAGGTATTTCACCCTGATGCTGAAGCGGTGGGTTATGATCCTGACGAATTTATTGAACAGATTAAGAAAAATATATTTATAGAAAACAGTGTGGATTATGTTGACCTGTTGTCTGAAGAAAACTTTGCGGTTATAAAACCGAATGGCTTTGAATTGTTTCTCAGAAAAATTCTTGAAATAAACAGCAAAAGGGCTTCGATCGTTCATGCATATGGCTACGAGAACATGGTATCTACACAGCTCGAAAAGAAGTACGTGAAACTTCATAGGAAGCTAGCCATTGTCAACGGGTTGTTGATGGGTAGAAGCATAAGGCCCTTCGGAAAACTAAAATATATAAGGATGGACCCTGAAAACGGCGAAATGGAATTCATAGAGATGAAATAAATGGCAGAAAAAGCTATTCGCAAAATAGTCGAAGAGACGATAGAAGCTTTTGGAGGGGAAAAAGTAAGAGATGCCGTGCTTTATCACCTAGAGCACAAGTACAACGTCAAACCCGAAGAAATGATCGAAAAGCCAGAACAGTTTTCAAACGCTCTAAAAGACATATACGGAAGTTTTGGAAGCATGATAGAAAAAGAAATTTGCAAAAGGATATCTGAAAACTACGGTTTAGAGTATAAAGGACAGGGCATAGTTGAAATAGCAAAAGAGCTAAAGCGGTTTAGGCAGGTCTAAAGAGAAATTTCCATGGATACGCCTTTATTATTTTGTACCTGCGCGTTAAACTTAAAGTAATCTTATAAAACTCATTTAAATGATAATGCATGAACGATTCTTATAATACACTTATAAGAGTTTTAATTGGTTCACTTTTATGTAGATATAAAAAATAAAAAAATAAAAAAATTAAGAGACCTTTGCTGCTTCTTCTAGGCTCTTCTTTGCAAGCTCCGGTCCAAGCGCTATTTCTGCAAGAGCTCCTATCAGCATTACTATGCCAGTTATTACAAATATGGGCAGAAGCCCCGAAACCTTTCCAACGAAAGAGGCTAGCGCGAAGGGGGCTATTATCCCGCCTAAACGCCCAAAGCCGACTGCGGTTCCCATTGCCGAGCCCCTTGCTTTTGTCGGGAACATTTCCCCTATTTGTGGGTAGAGTACGCCTGCAGCCGCGTATACAAAGAAATAGAGAAGAACAAGCAAAACGAGGAAGGCTGAAAATGATATAACAGTTACAATAAGCCCTATTATGATTGAAAGTATGCCGCCCAACCCATAAGAGAGCGTTATAGTTGGTCTCCTGCCTATTACATCAAGCGCCCAGGACATTACGAAGACTCCTACTACCCCCGCGCCTGTCATAGCTGCCAAGAAAAGCGCAACCTTTGATCCCGGGAATCCGTATACTTTTGTTAGCACGAGCGAAATTACAGAGAACGCTGAATAGTATGGCCAGGTTTCCGTAAAGTTAAGCGTCCAAGCTAGAATAAGCCTTTTTTTGTATTGACCGAAAAGCCTCCTGTAGCCTCCTGCTTCTGAACCCTTGCTAAAGTCTAGCTCTATTGGCTGCACCGGTTCGAGCTTTATGCCTTTATCAGTAGCATGTTTTTCAACACCTTCTGCTATCTTTTCAGCTTCTTCTACCCTCCCTTTGGACAACAAATACCTAGGAGATTCTGGTAAACCTATCCTTCCAATATAAATGGCAACTGCGATCACAACTCCAACGAGAAATGCTGTACCTACTGCAGTGGAGGTAGGCAATAGAGAGAGCAGTAATGCGGCGACAAGCGAAGCTACAACCGTTCCAAAATCAAATAAAACAGCATTACCTGTGCCGGTAAACAACCCTCTAATCTTTGCTGGAGTGAACTCCTGAAGCGCAGCTATTGAAGCCCCAAATTCGCCCCCTACGCCAAAACCAGTTATAGCTCTTAGTGTTACAAACAGAGGGTAGTTTAGGCCGTGTACAATAAATAGTATTCCTACCAACACATCCCCTGTCATTATTATAGCCAAACTTGTAAGGAATAGAGTTTTTCTTCCCTTATTGTCAGCTAAGTATCCAAGTATTACAGCTCCAAACAGTTCTCCTATCAAAAATATTGGCGTAACAGCAAGAGCCTCTAAAGTACTTAAATGCAGTATTTTTTCAATAGTGCCGAGCTGGGTTCCTGCGATGCTTACAGTGAAGCCTTCTAAAAAGAGCCCACTTCCTAATATGAAAAGGATGTAATAGTGCCATCGTGTCAGAGGAACTCTGTCAAGCCGAGGAGGAATGTCAGTTACTACCTTTCCTTCTTCCTGCTTTGACATAGAATAATTTTATTACTTGCCGGATATAAATCTATCTTTTACGCTTTCTCTTTCTATTACTAAACAAATTTAAAATGGTAGTTCAGACGCGACTTAGGTCAAAAACATGAACATGTCTTTTTATTTTAACCAGTACAGGTTCATTAAGTAATAGACTTTAGATACACAACTAATTAAACTACTCATCCTTGCAGAATTTTTGATCTTTATCTTTAAAACAAAATTTACAAAAACGATCTAAGCATTCAGGAGCTTTCCAGTCTTCTTATCGTAAAAGAGCATTTTTTCTTCTGCAAACGCTAAGTTTATGTCCATTCCCGCCTCTAGTTTTACGAGCCCTGTGTATTGAACCGTGAGCTCTGTTCTTCCTATCTGAACATTGAGAAACGTTACTGAGCCCATAGGTTCTACGTTTTTTATAGTAGCACTTATGCCGTTATCTTTTACAAGCATTATATGCTCGGGCCTTATTCCAAGTATTACGTCGCCTTCATTTTCAAATTTCATATAGGTTAACTGAATTGAGAAGTCTTCGCTCACAAACTTCCAGGAAGACCCTTCTTTAACTAGTTTCCCAGGCACCATGTTCATAGCTGGAGACCCGATGAAGCCAGCGGTGAAGATATCCTTTGGTTTTGTATAAAGCTCGTAAGGATCTCCTACCTGCTTTATTATTCCTTTATTCAGAACGGCTATGGTGGTTGCAAGAGCCATGGCTTCTGACTGATCATGGGTTACAAAAATAGTCGTGACGCCGACTTCTCTCTGTAAGGTTTTAAGAAAAGATCTAGCTTCTACTCTCAGCTTTGCATCAAGGTTGCTCAAGGGTTCATCAAGAAGAAACACAGACGGTTCTCTCACAAGAGCCCTTGCAAGAGCTACCCTCTGTTGTTGTCCTCCGCTCAGCTCCCTTGGTTTTTTATTTATTATGTCCTCTATGTGCAGGATTTTTGCTATCTCTGAAACCCTACTTTTTATAGCCTCTTTGCTGTATCCTCTTACCTTTAATGGAAGAGCTATGTTATCAAATACGTTAAAGTGAGGATATAACGCGTAATTCTGGAATACCATCGCGACGTTTCTATCCTTTGGCGGAATATCATTAACCTTTTTCCCTCCTATATAAATTGAACCCTCGGTTATATCCTCAAGCCCTGCTATTAATCTCAAAAGAGTTGTTTTTCCTGAACCGGATGGACCAAGCAGTACGAAGAACTCTTTGGGTTTTATTGTAAGGCTAACGTGATCCAGCGCAACGAAGTTTCCGAACCTTTTTGTTACGTTCTCGACCACAACTTCTGACATTATTCTTTCACCGCCCCCATTGTCCATCCTTTTACAAGGTATTTCTGCGCGTATATCCCTAGAATTATAGAAGGCAACATTACAATAACCCCAGCCGCAGCTAACCCACCCCAAGCAAAGCTCTTTTCTATTACGATAAAGTCAGTTAAATAGAGCGGCACGGTTTGTGCCCCTGTTGGAAATGGTGTATAAGTAAGGACTAATGCATAAAGAAACTCATTCCAGGCGTTTATAAAATTCAATATTATCGACACCATTATTCCAGGTATAACCATCGGCAACGCTATTTTATAAAATATGCTGAAAGCTGAAAGCCCGTCTATGCTCGCAGCTTCTTCAACGCTCTTGGGTATGTCGCTAAAGAAACCCATGAGAAGCCAAGTAGAAAGGGGAGCTGTAAAGCTAAGATAAACCAGTATAAGGCCCCACCAAGTGTTGATCATGTTCAACCTAGTAATTATAACATAAAAAGGTATTATCAACGCTGCCTCAGGTATCATCATCATAAAAAGTACTATCCTTGCGAACCATACGTTTTTCAGATAGCGGGTTAACGCATAAGCCGCCGGTGCTCCTATCACAAAAGTACCTATTAGCGAAGAAGCTAAAGCTATTATAGTGCTGTTTATGAGCCATGGAAAACTCCCAAAAGCTGTCTGGCTAACTTCTCCAAATGTTGTCCCGGGCGTGTAAAAGTTGCTTAGAGTTATCTTGATTGGAAAAAAGACAGGAGGCACGGTAAATATCTCGGAATTGACTTTTAGAGCTGTTATAACAGTCCAGTAAATAGGAAACAGAGCAAAAAATGAGAAGATCAGCAGAATTATAAGAAGAAGTATGTCCAATTTCTTCAAATTTCATCACCTCATTTCTTTATCCCCAAGTACTTTTCAACCGAAGTAAGCTTGAGAATTGCGTACACGTACAATCCGATGATTACCAAAAATAGAAGCGAAAGTGCAGATGCGTAATTGAGGTTAAAATATGTAAATGCCACCTTATATATGTAGAAACTTAGTATGTATGTAGAAAAACCAGGACCCCCGTTGGTTAGCACATAAACAAGCGTGAAGCCCTGTAATATGCCTATAGAGTTCAGCAGAAATGCGATGATCATTATGGGTCTAATCGAAGGTAAAGTGATATACCTGAAAGTTTGAAACCTGCTCATACCATCTATTGAAGCCGCTTCGTAGTACTGTTTTGGGACAGATTGCAGTCCTGCATATATTATGAGAAAAACAAAGGGTATATACTCCCAAGCGTTAGCAAGGATTATAGTTGGCATGGCTAAGTTTATACTGCCGAGCCAGTTCAGGTTCATATGAAGCATATAATCAACAGGTCCATATGTCGGATTAAATATTATTAGCCACATTAAAGCGATTACTATTGGCGATATAGTTAAAGGTATGTAAAGTATAGATCTAAATGCGTTTTTCAGCCTCCCTGTGTAGCTGTTCAGGACTACAGCTGCTATAAAACCGATTGAAAACTGTACCGCGACAGAGCCTACAAAATAATACAAAGTGTTTACTAACGAGTCAAAAAGTATCGGGTCCCTTATCATGTTCTGAAAGTTTATGAGCGAAAAAGCCCCCGATGGGCTGGTAAAAGAATACTTTAACAGAAGGTAGACCGGATATATAAAAAATATCAAAAAATAAACTATTAATGGTGCGGCGAATGCAAGCCCTATCTTTATAGCTTGATTTTTATTCATGATGAACCTGTGTATATTTTGAAACCTTGGGTTTCAGCGTAGGATGTTATTGCGCTTGCCGCCTGAGCTGCTGTTATCTTGCCAGAAGCTATCAGAGGTATCTCACCCTGCAAGTATGATAGTAATGGAGGCCAGTTGGGTAGGTTAGGCTCACCCTGTACCGCGTTGCTCAGGTAATTTTCCATCGCCGTAAGATCAGAAGCAGGAAAGATGCCATGCTGTATGCCATAAGTGAACATAGAGTATCTGAAAGGTAGAAGATCGTCCATAGTCATATAGTAAACAGATGCGTTTTCGCTGGTTGCATATTCAAGAAAAGCTAGGGCTAACGGAAGGTTCTTTGTGTATTTGTAAACTCCAAAAGCTACGCCTCCCAGATTGCTCACTCCTCCGACAAAACTCTTTGCAATGGCCCACTGTCCGGCTATTTGCGATTTTTGTAATGATAGCATTGCAGGCGTCCAGTAAAGCATCATGGGCGCAACACCTGTTCCAAAAGTCTCAGGAGTCGTCAGGAATCCGCTGTTGAATTCGTTTGCGCTGTCATTCTCAAGTGCTGCAAAATCGTTAAGCGTCTGAATGAATATTGTTGTATTAGTTAAGAGCTGCCCGTTACTTGTAAACAGTTCACCATAAGGAGGAGTCACCGGACCGTACACACTATTCATACTCACCCTTGGTGCCGCAAAAAGAGCGGTCAGCGTTTCTGTCATATCGTCTGCCACTGCATCGTTCATCATGACTATACCGTATTTCGCGCCATGCTTGCCGTTAAAGAAGTTTGCAATATCAACCAGTTGCTGGAGCGTTATGGTCTGGTTTCCAGGGTTCGGTAAGTTGTAACCATATTCCTGCTTGAAAAGCATCTGGTTTGTAGTGTTTGTGAAATATGAGGGTATATAATAAAACATCATAACATCTCCAAGATATGGTATGGCGTAAAGCGTGTTACCAAACTTGAACTGATCCAACATAGATGGCAATATGTCAGACCAATTGTATGATGAAGGAAAGTATTCTGGGTTATTCACATAGGGCGTTAAATTGAGGAGATATGGCTCGAGTTTCCCTAGCCAACCTATGTTCGGAAAGTAGATTATGTCATAAGCGTCCTGATTTTCGCTAAATGCTGTAAGATAATCTGTAAGCGCGTTACCGAAGGATATCGAAACTATATTGATCGTTACTCCCGGATGCTGAGCTTCAAAGTTCTTTGCTATCTGTTCAAGAGCCGCATCGTTTTCCCCGGCTTGTGCTACCACTGTTATAGAACCTGTCAATACTGGTGCTTTGGGTTTCTTTGGTAATGTAGAAATGTAATATTCATAACCACCTGCGACAGCTACTACCACTATTATGACTATTATTATTGCAGCGGTTGCCATTTTGCTTATACTATTTAATTTTTTACGCTGCATTTTAGATCAATTAAAAAATAACATATTTATAAACTTTTTTTAATCAAGAAACAAATTAGATTCAAAAAACAGAAAATACATAACTAGCGCGAGAATGCAATAAGTTTATATACTGCGAGATTTATAAATTTTCGATAATATTTTTACGATTTACAAACAGGTAAAGGCTTGGGTGAACTTAGAAAATTTTTTAACAGTCTGTTTTTTAGAAAAATAGGTCTTAACCTTGCAATGTGCCCGGGAATCCTTAAATACTGTATCCCATAAAGAAGTCATGAAAAAGAATGCTCGACAATGATTTCATGGAAGATTGGGCGAAAGATTTTTACTCAAAAAGGCTGAAAGACTTAAAAACTTTTTGAGGTCGACAAGCCAATAATTGGGCTGGTACATCTGATACATTTGCCGGGATCCC
>CAYFFZ010000036.1:0-10116 GCA_964342655.1 uncultured Nitrososphaerales archaeon | reverse complement strand
GTATAATAACTATGTTTGACCCGCTCCTTTATTATCTTATGTTCAGAGAGCAATGGAAAGAAGGCATGAAATAGCTAAAAACTCGCGCATAAAGCGTTAATATACAGGCTTCAAAATGATATTATGAAAAAATATTTTGGAAAGGTGATAGGTCTGGAAGAACACTTTTTAGCGCCCGATAAGATATCAAAAAAGTACAGGAGCTCTTCTGTTTTCAGTTACGCAGAGGCTTCCGAGTTCTCAAAAAGGCTCTTAGACCTCGGGCCTTTAAGAATTTCAGAAATGGATGAAGCCGGCATTGACTTACAGGTCCTTTCCCTGTCAGCTCCAGGAACAGAACAGATGGATCCAGAAGAAGCGGCCAGTTTTTCAAGAGAAGTAAATGAATATATAGCAGATACAATAAAAAATTATCCCGGGCGCTTTGCTGCTTTCGCAACAATTCCAACACCATATCCTGAAAAGGCCGCCGATGAACTTGAAAGGGCTGTAAAACAGCTAGGTTTTAAAGGAGCGGTTGTCAACGGGCATACAAGAGGCCGTTATCTGGATGACGCTTCATTTGAGCCCATACTTCAAAGAGCGGAAGAGCTTGGTGCGCCTATATATCTACATCCAACAGTCCCTCCTTCAACTGTGTCTGAGACATACTATTCAAGAGGGCTTAAGAAAGAAGTTGTCTATGCATTCTCTACAGCTGGTTTTGGCTGGCACATAGAAACTGCTGTACATATACTGCGCCTAGTCCTTGCGGGTGTATTTGACAGACATCCAAAACTTCAGTTTATTATAGGTCATTTGGGAGAGGGTTTGCCGTTTATGATGGAAAGGCTCGATACCAGGATGCCAAAAGAGCTTACGGCTCTTCAAAAACCCATAAGCGGTTATCTAAAGGAAAACATATATTATACGATAAGCGGGTTCAACTTTGTGCCAGTTTTCTTGGACCTTTACCTTCACGTTGGTGCTGAAAGAATAATGTTTTCTACGGATTATCCATACTCTTCAATGAAAGCGGCTGTTCAGTTTTTGCGACAATTGCCTATAAGCGATAACGATAAAGAAAAGATAGCGCACGTTAACGCAGAAAAGTTCTTGCATTTTTAAAGTCGCGTTTTAATTTTTTTAAAACAACGCATAAACGTTTTTAGAGTTTGCTTTTGAATCGAACTAAAGTATAAAAAATCTATATTTTTACTCTAAAATTACCCGATGACTCAAAAGAGCTCGTAAACAAAGCAGTTTGTTTTCAATTAAAAAGATTCGCCGATATTTTCTTATATAAAGAAACCGTGCTTGAACTTAAAAAGATCAAAAAATCCTTGATGCTACAGATTTCATTAAATGAAAGCTTTTTCATAATCTTTAAATTTTTATTGCATAGAACTGGTTTATGTTACAGAACATAGATCCAGTTTACTTTACAACCCCAGTTGCTGTAATGCTAATTTCTTTCATTCCTGTTATCTATCTTTTTAGAAAGAGAAAACTAAGCACAAGAATAATGTTCTATGCTTTTATAGCATATTTTTCAGCCATAGCTCTAAAGACGGTTGTGCAAGAGCTGACCCTCAATTATGTTCAGCACATGATGAATACATATTTACTAGGTTTTTATTATGGTGTTCAGACATCTATCTTTGAAGTAGGAATCGCTTATTTAGTTGTAAATCATTACAGGGAGAACGTGAATTATGAAGATGCGTTAGGATACGGATTGAGCCTTGGAATGTGGGAGAATGGTGTTCTTATAGCTATTCCTTTGCTTCTTGATTATACAGTTTACTACATTATGATCCCAAGATCCCAAGAGCTTTATTCCATCCTCATAAAAGAAGCCCCATCTCTTTTTCTTCCAGTAAGTCTAGCCCTTCAAATTGTGGGTTTTTCCATACTTGAACGTGTATCTTCGATGTTGCTTCATATCTCATGGGGCTATTTGACCGTGTTAGCGGCTCTAACAGGTAGAAAAGTTTATGTTATTTATGGAATGGCTATAGGATTCACGGATTTTTTGGTTCCCTTTGAAGAAATTCTGGGATTGGCTGCTTTTGAAACTATCGTTTTTATCATGGCTGCATCTGCTTTTGCGTTTACTTACTACATAAGTTTGAAAAATAAAAAACAAGGTCGTGAGTCGAATTTATAAAAATTACAGAGCAAGCGTTTTTATCACCAAAGCAATTCATCTTAGGATCGGGCACGATTGTTAAGAATTCAAAATGTGTTTAAGCTGGTAATTAATGATACCTTCATCAAATAATGAATAAAAATAAATAACAAAGGTTTATTTTGAGAGAGGAGTAGGCTTCTTTGAAGCTCTTTCTAGGAACTTTCTGGCTGTTTCGACGTCTTCTTCTGGTACAGGCCTGTATACGAGCCACCAGTCAAATCCCTTGTATTTCTTCAGTCTTTCATCTGCTTCCTGAAGAGTCTTGGCTGTTGGCACTATTGCGTTTTCGCCGACAACTTCGCTGTGTGGCCAGTTGGCTGGAAGAGCCACTTTCTCTCTGTCTATTATCTGTAATGCCTTAACTGCTCTCAATATCTCATCTATGTTTCTTCCAAGCTCCAGAGGATAGTATATTATCGTTCTTATTATCCCTTGAGGATCAACTATGAAAACAGCCCTCACTGTGTTTGTCGCTGATTGAGCTTGTATCATACCGAGCTGCTTTGATACATATCCCATCGGATCTGCTATGATTGGGAAAGGAATCTCAATCCCTAGGTTGTCCTTTATCCACCTTATCCACTGAATGTGTGACGGTATTGTATCAACGCTTAGCCCTAGGAGTTCCGCGTTCAATGCTTTAAAGTCTTCAAACCTCCTTGCAAAAGCGTAGAACTCTGTCGTGCAAACTGGCGTAAAATCTCCTGGATGGCTGAAAAGAACAAGCCATCTGCCTGAATAATCATCTGGAAGGGTCTTGGGACCATGAGTAGTGTTAACCTTTAGAGTTGGCAGTTTTTCTCCTATTAAAGGAATTTCTCCTGGCAAAAATTTTCACCTTGTTTAATTTTTTCAATCGTCTGTTATAAAGCTATCCTAACATTTTATCATAAAATATTGTACCAAATTTAACTATTATTTTATAAAAATATTAAGGATAACTTCGAACAACGTACAGAACTATCTTATTAGCTTTGATAAATATATTGCTTTTTGGAAGCGCGTTAAAAACTCGATTTTTGATAGTTTGTTTTATTTAATATATATGCAAAAAATATAAAAAATAAATTTTAAGGTGGATACTTGGATTTAAGGACCTTCATGAATTCGCGCATCCAGCTAGGATGATCAGGCCATGCCCTAGCTGAAACCATGTTTCCGTCTATTACAGCTGCAGAGTCAACGAACGTTGCTCCGGCGTTTTCTACATCTGGCTTTAAAGCTGGGTATGCTGCGCTCTTTTTGCCTTTCAAAACGCCTGCCGCACCCAATATCAGAGGAGCATGACATATCTGCGCTACCGGCTTTTCTTTTTCAAAAAAGTGCTTAACTATCCTTATCACATCCGGGTCGTTTCTTATGTATTCTGGGGCTCTGCCCCCGGGGATTACAAGCGCAACATATTCTTCGGGATTTACATCCTTGAAAGCCTTGTTTGCTTTTACCAGATATCCCGGTTTTTCCGTATATGTATCAAAACCAGGCACAAAGTCATGAACCACTGTCTGGATTGCCTTTGCAGAAGGCGCTGCTATGTCAACCTCATAGCCCTCTTCAAGTAGCCTCTGATATGGGTACATAAGTTCCAGGCTTTCGGTTGCATCGCCTGCAAGTATGAGAACTTTTGTCATCAAAATATAACATAAAAATGTTTTATTTAAACTTATTTTAGCACTATTTTATGGATATATTTCCCAAAGATTCAGCTAATACACATCATTTTTGATCCTCCACATCTATATCGATTTTCTTGGACTGCGAGATTCACGATTTGCCTTTGATAAATGCTCTTCAAGCGTAACTCAAACGGAATTTCATTTTTTTAATCATCATTGCTTTTCATTGGCCTCTTTAGAGCTCCCCCTCCCCCGTAAACCCTGTTAATTTAAATATCTGGAACGTTTTTAATTAACCCGTGATACCTGAAGTTTACATGTTCATAAATGAAAACAGGGAAAGGATGCTAAAAAAGATAAAAGAAGATGAAGAAATGGCCAGAAAAGTAAAGGAGATGTGGAACGAAAGCGCGATAGGAAACTCAAGCGCCAACTTTGCTGGCATAGACAGCAGCTGGAACAGCACGAGGCATCATGGCTTTTTCTTCTACATAGTTGATGCAGTTGCTGTCGATTCTTCTGGGAACAACGTGGTTCCGCCAAAGTACGTTGCTGACATTGATACACCTACTACATCTGAAGACGGTGTTATAGCTTACAATACTCAGAGGTATTTGCAAAGCATTGGCATGGAATTTGAATATAATCTTGCTGTGGAAGCCTCAGAAAAGGGCTACACGGCACTAATAGATAACTCGGCCCTAGCTCTGATATACAATAGGCATAGTAAAAAAGAAGAGATTTTCATAGAGTATGCTAAGGATCTGATACACAATAGGAACGTGATCTTCATAGCCAAGACATCCGAAACCAAGAACGACCTTCAGGGAAACGTGGGGGATATCTATTATTATACAAAGTACACTGCAAGGGCCGGAATTTCAAAGGTGAGGTACGATCAGCACGGAGTTTCCGTTTTTTACGCGAGGCTTGCAGACTGGGCCCCGGTTATAAAGGTCGAAGTTCCTGGGCAGTTAAACGAATCTGAAGCCCTTAGGGTTGCAGAAACTCTAAACTCTGTATCTGTGAACGGCTATCCGTACCCTCTTTTGCTCGCTCACAGGACATGCAAGGTTACTGAAGAAGATATGAAGATAGCCGAATCGTTATTGGGCCTTGGGGTAGAAGCAAGCGCAAGGGAGGTTCTATGGGAATGAAGGCTATCGTTGCTAACGAGTCACGGGTTGATGAGTTCGAGATAATTTCAGAAAAGCCAGCAAGGTTAGGGGAATACGTTGTGGCCAAGACAGGAGACGGAGATATACTTGGGATGGTTGAGGAAAGCACGATAACTAGCGCAATAATGGAGAATGCCAGGGACTACATGACGGCCAGCGAAGCGGAAAGGGTGGCTTCCGGAAACGCCAGGGATAGGGGTTATTCTTCGGTCGTAAGGGTGCTCGGACTTGTAGAATCGCTCAAAAAAGGTAAGCCCGAGATGCCTTCGCTTCCAGCAGAACCTGGCACAGCTGTTGAAGAAGCTTCTGAAGACCTCCTCAAAAAAATATTCAGCTACGGTATAGAGGTAGGATCTCTGCTCAGGAAGCGTTCTGTAAGGGTTGGCGTTGACCTTGATGCGGTAGCTTCAAGGCATCTAGCAATACTCGGAGCCACCGGGAGCGGAAAGTCTAACCTGCTGGCCCTTATAGCTAAGGCTGTTATGAAGCTTAACGGGACCATGATCATATTTGACTACCACGGGGAATACTCTTCTCTAAAAGGTTCTGTCCTGATAAGGGCAAAGATAAACCCCAGGGTTCTCGACGCTGATGAGCTTGCTGATCTGCTGGAAATAAGGGGAAACGCATCAAAACAGAGGGAGGTTCTGTCAAGGGCCCTCACCAACGAGGCTAAAACATCAGAGGATTTCTGGGGAGCCCTAGAAAACAACCTTCATAGCGAAACCCGTTATCCAGATGTTGCTGAAAGGGTTATAGAAATAATGAACAGGGCAAGAAGAAGGAACACCAAGATCTTTGACACAGAAATAGGGGATCCCGTTAACATGGTCAAGCCTAACATGGTGAACGTGCTGGACATGTCTGAGCTAACAGAATCGCAATCAAGGCTAATAATCGCGTATTACGCTAGAGAGATCCTAGATCAGAGAAAGGCTTTCAGGCACGGCGACCGTGAAGGCATAATATTCGACACGCCGGTTATAATAGCAGTCGAGGAAGCTCACGCGTTCTTCCCTGAAGGAGAAGAAAACGAAGCTCAGGAAATAATTTCAAAGATAGCCAGAGAAGGGAGGAAGTTCGGCGTTGGACTTATAGTAGCTTCACAGAGGCCCAGCAGGCTGAGCCAGGACGTTCTGAGTCAGATGGGATCTCTGGCCGTCTTCAGGATATCGCAACCCCGCGATCAGAACTACATAGTGGAGTCCTCTGAGCTCGTGTCCGAGGAGGTGGCCTCAGGTCTCCCTTCATTAAACAGCGGCGAAGCTGTCCTTTTGGGGCAGTGGGTCAAACTTCCCACCGTTGCCATGATAGATCTTGTTGAAGAAAAGCTTGTTGGTTCAGACATACACGCTACTAACGAATGGTTGATGAAGAAAAAGATTTCCGGCATAGCTGATGAACGAACTGACGAGATGATCCTTCATTGATGATAGCCCACATATCTGACACTCATCTGGGGGCTATGCCCTATGGGCTTAGAGAAAGGTCTGAGGACTTTTACGATGTATTCAGCGAGGCGATAGATTACATAATAAAGGATCACATAAAGGTTGTTGTCCATTCAGGCGACGTTTTCGATTCACCTAAGCCGCCTGGACTTGCCGTAAAGAACCTATACTCTGAGCTCAAAAAGCTTGAGAGCTCCGGCTCCAGGATGTTATTTGTTCTCGGGGAACACGACATAAGCAGGATGAAAGATGTACCCTACCCCCTCCTGCTGGGGGAAATGGGCTTTGCAACATACATAGGCGACGGAGAGCCCCATGAATTTGAGGGCATAACTTTCATCGGCTTCAACAAGCACAGGAGGAGCGAGATCGGAATTTTAAGGGAGAAGCTCTTAAACATAAAACAAAATCCAGGAAAGAATGTGCTCGTGCTCCACCAAGGTCTTGTAGAATTTCATGAATATGCAGGAGAAATGGCAACATCAGACCTTCCTGCTTGGTTCGATTACTATGCAATGGGCCATTTACACGATCCCGGGACAAAAAGGTTTGCAGGGTTGAAGGGAACCGTTAGCTATGCTGGAGCAACTGATGCCTCAGGGGGTTTCAACATAGTTGATCTCAGCGTTGAAGGTGCAGCGGTTGAGCGCGTTAGCTTACAGAGCGCAAGGAAAAGCTTCAAGTTCACCATCGACTACGGCGAGCTTGAAAAAGGTGCCGCAGAAATTCTCAGAGAGATTTCAGGGCTAAGAAAAAAGCCAGTCGTAACCGTTGTGGTTAAGGGAAAAAACATAAGCAGGGCAACAGTCAGCTATGTCCTGAAACCTGTTAACGAAGCTTCTTTGATGCTGCAGCTAAAGTTCGAAGAGGAAGAGACCCAGGGTTTGCTGAGCGAAAAGCCCACAGACCTTAAGTCAGAGATACTGGCTCAAGCACAGAGGATAATGGGGAAAGAAGGCGTTTTCGCGATAGAGGAGCTCCTGCCATCAGCAAAAGACCCTGAAGCGATGGCAAGGAAGCTCTGGGAGGCTTTTGAAAAGGGTGAGCTCGACTGATAGAAAGCGTTGAGCTCGCCAACTTCCTTTCGCACAGGAACACCAGCATAGTGCTTGAAGACGGCGTAAACGTCTTTGTTGGCAACAACGGTTCAGGTAAGTCTTCCGTTGTCGATGCGATAACCTATGCCCTTTACGGCGAGCACACAAGGGGCAGAAACAACGCTAACATAGTATTCAGGGGCGCGCCTGGGGGATATTCTAGGGTGGTTTTTACAGTTAACGGAAGAAGGTACATAGCTGAAAGGAAGTTCGACAGGAAGGGAAGGCTTGAAGGGGCAGTGCTTAGAGATTTTGAACGCGGAATCATTGTGGCTGGCGAAAGGAAGCAGTACGGGGAGTCTGTGGAAGAAGCCGTTGCCAGAATACTTGGGCTTGATTATGAAAAGATGAAGATAGTCGCCATAGTTCAGCAAGGAGAGCTGGATTCCATAATAAATTATACTCCAAAGGACTTCAAGGACCTGATAAACAGCGTTGTCGGGATAGATGCGCTCGGTGAAGCTTCAGAATCGATGGGAAGGGCCATAGAACTCTTTAGGGCGATGGTTGCTGAGAAGTATGGTTATGGAATAGACAGCGTGCAGCAGCTTGAGAAAGAAATACAGGAGCTAAAGGAAAGCAGAGAGAAAGCGGAAGCAAATGCCCTGATGATAAAGAAAGAGCTTGAACCCGTTCAAGCAGAACTGATAAAGGTTGAGGAAGAGCTGAGGAGGATGTCAGCTCTGAAGGCAAAGGCAGATGAGCTAAAAGCTACAACGGCACAGTTCGAAAAGCACGTAGCAGAAAAGAGGGCCGAACTTGAAAAGAAAAGAAAAGATCTTGAAAGGGACATACCGCTTGCTGTAAGGTATCTTAATTTTATCTCGGGGGATGCCGAAAAGAAGCTAGACGATGCAGAAAATGAGCATAGAGCGCTTGAAACTGAACTGCAAAACACGCTGGACGACCTTAAGGCAGCAACAGAAGCAGAAAAAATTGCAGTAAAGCTAAAGAAAGAAATAGATTCGATGAAATCTGAAAAGGAAAAGAACGAGAAGGAGATTGAGAAGCTTAAACGTTATATAAAAACCTTGGACAGATCCCTGCTGATTCCTGAAAAAGAAGTCGAGGACGAGCTTAGAAAGATAAGAAGCGTGCTTGATGAGCATGAAAAGAAAAAGGCAAGACTGGAGGAGCTATTGGATAACTACAATCTTATAGAAAAGGATGGTGTGTGTCCCGTATGCGGATCTTCTGTTTCTGGTGAAGACGCTAACAAAAAACGCAGCCACGTTGAGGAAGAGCTTAGAAAGATGGACGAAAAAATAGAAGAGCTAAGAAAAAGTGAAACCGATGTTAATGCAAGGCTTGAAGCTGTGAGGCAAGCTCATATTATAGAACTGGAAAACTCGAAATACGAGGGCCAGATCGCTCTGCTCAACGAAAATATAAAGAGGCTAGAGGATTCTATTTCAGAAAAAGAGAAAGAAATGAATGAGTACATGGAAAGCGCTGCCAAGGCGAAAGCCCTCCAAGAAAAAAGCGAAAGCTTAAAGGAGAAAAAGAAGATGGCTGAAAAGAAAGCAAACGATCTTAGGAAAGAGATTACAGAGGCAAGGACCTGGCTCTCGTCAAAAGGGATAACAAGCGAAAAAGACATAGATTCTATGCGAAATGAGCTTGCAAATATAGAGAATAAGCTTTCTGGCCCCGATAGCAACATAGATGAGGAAGCCGGGATGCTCTATGAGAGAATCGAAACGCTAAAGAAAGAAACTGCTGAATATAACGATGAAAAATATACAGTTTTAGAAAAAAGAGTCAACGAGCTCAGGAGCAGGGCCGATAACCTGGGTCGCCAGGTTGCAGCTGAAGAGAGACATGCAAAAGATGCTGAAGATGAGCTGAAAAAGTTAGAACCTGCACTTGAAGGACTGAAAAGGGCGGCCGTATATGCAGAAAAGTTCCAGAAAATCAGAGAGAGGATATTTCACAGGGACGGAGAGCTTGCAAAGGGGCTAAGATCATGGGCTGTGAAGAGCATTTCAGCTTTTGCGACTGATTATATTCAGCTTTTCGGGACCGGAATATCAGAAATCAAGATAAGCGAAGATGAGTCGAAAGTTGGCATCGAATGCTATACTGGATCAGGTTTTCAGGATATAAGCACGCTAAGCGGAGGAGAAAAAGTAGCAGTTGCCGTTGCAATAAGGTTCGCTATAGCTAAGCTTCTGAGCTCCGGAACTATAGATTTTATAATAATGGATGAACCAACGAACTATCTGGATGAGGAAAGAAAAAAGGCGTTTGTTGATTTGGTAAGGAATATGGGAGATGCTATAAGACAGATCATAATAATAACTCATGATAGGGAAATATTTGAAAACGAAAGTGTGAGTGCCGTCTTCAATTTTGAGAAGATAAATGGCGAATCGAAAGTCAGCAAATCATAGATATTTTTGTATTTGAAATTTACAGCCGATAGGTTTTTATAAAAACCTATAATTTCCTTTTAGACAAGCTATTTTATAATTTAACAGTTTGTAGCTAAAATTCTGATCCTTAGCATTCATATTTATCGTATAATCTGAGCTTAGAACGTCCACGCCTTTTAAATGATTTTTTGATTGTCTTGAGTGATCCAGGCCACAAGGGCCGACA
>CAYFFZ010000035.1:0-10169 GCA_964342655.1 uncultured Nitrososphaerales archaeon | reverse complement strand
ACGCTCATCATTAGCTTACAACAATACGTCAATAGTTAGCCAAAGAACTATAATTGGACAAATTTAAAAACATTAAAATGAACTGTTTTAACCAGTTTCTAACCTTTTTAATGTGTTTGGCACAAAATTCCTTAATGAAACAAATTTTTCCACGTTAGCTTCTTTGAGCTTCATGATCACTACTTTTCCAAGGAGCCCTCCAAGGTCTACTACTGAACCAGGCTCATCGTCTACGGGAATTATTCTGACGCCCAAGATCTTATTTAAAGTTATACCGAGGGTTAACACATCCATTATAAGACCAATAGCTTTATCCTTTCCCTGCTTTTTGCTTATGCCAGCCATATCAATGCCACTGTTGCAGACGGCAGACAATGCTAGCAAAGTGTAAAAATCCACGTAACCTTCCGAAGCTCTCTCACTCATTACAGAATCTTCGCTCACTGGTATGAAAGTGGAACTCAGTCCTCCTACATGTGAAGTCGCCATTGACCCCCCTTTCTTAACTGCATCCATGAGGATAGCTAACGCTGATAAGCTTCCGTGGGCACCCATCTTTTCAATGCCCATTGCCTCGATTATACCAGCTACACTATCTCCTAACTTTGGAGAAGGTGCTAGAGAAAGATCCACAGAACCAAACTCAACTCCAAGCTCTTCTGACACCGCTCTTCCGATGAGCTCTCCCAACCTCGTTATTTTAAATGCTGTCTTCTTTATCAGCCTGTGAAGCTCCTCGAATGTTGAGGGTTGAGCTCTTCTTATTGCCCTTTCTATAACGCCTGGACCGCTGACAGCGACATTCACTGATATTTCCGGCATTCCCAAACCGCTGTGAGCGGAAGGCAAAAATGGGCTGTCAGGTGGTGCATTTGAAAGGATTGCCACCCTTGCAGATGCTTCAGGTTTCATTTCAAATATCTGATCAACGAAGCGCCTAACTGCCTCAGAGTTCAAGCCAGAAAACGTTGAAGCCGCGTTTATCATGCCTGCGATCCTCTTTGTAGAGTTCATAACTTCAGCGAGCGTGTTTATTACAGCCGCGGACCCCTTTGTAAAACCCCTTTCTGCAAATGCAGAATATCCGCCTATATAATCGATGTTGTTGCTTTCGGCCAGATTTTCAAGCTTTTCGGCTATCCTTAACCCGTCATTCTGGGATAGAGGTTCCAGAAAGAACTGAACAGGGGTTATAGAGACCCTCTTCGTAACTATCCTTATACCATACTTGCCGCTAACCCTATCGACAGAAGAAGAAAACTTGTTAAAAATAGAATTTAGAGAATCGAGCTTCTGCAATACTCGAGAAACATCATCTGATATGAAAGGCAGAGCATTGACGCTGAGCGTCACTGCCCTTATATCAAGGTCCTCTTCGCTGAGCATCCGAACAACTTCGATTATTTCCTCTGCTGAATATTTCATTTTAAATCCTCTCCATATATCGGAAAACTTCTTCGTGATAAACTAAAACTTCAACGTTCAGTTCTTTTCCTTTTTCCTGTAATTTTTTTCTCAGTTCAGACAGTGGCATTTTGCTTTTTGATATGTCGACAAGCATTATCATGGCAAATATATTATTTAATACCGTTTGGGATATGTCAACTATGTTAACGCTTTGTTTTGCAAGCTCTGATGATATTCCCGCAACTATGCCAGGCTTATCAGACCCAACCACAACCACCACGGCATTTTCCATAACGACACATAAAAGTAAGCATTTTTATGTGTTGCTTCCATAAGCTTTTTAAAATCGTTAAATTGTTCGAATAAAAATTCTTGATATATTTCAAAGTTAATAAATATCTTAGTGAATCATTCTATCCCTAAGGACAGGGGATCTTCAACTCATAATGTGGATTTCCTGATTTTGCAAAAAACTAAATCTTCTTTACCCGCAACAGAGGCTTTATAAAACGTAACTGTTCTGCAATATCACGCGTAAAAGGGGGTTAGAAAATGTTCCCAAAAAGTTTTAGATTCAACAGCACCGATTGTACCAACTTGATTTTTAAAGCGGAGGTCTAAAAAGGTTTTTGTATTGTAAAAGTCTTCTTACAATGGACTTTCTTACTTTAGCTTACAGAAGATTGATTTCACCCAAACTTTCGTAAGGCTAAAGCAAAAACCGCATTCGCTATCTTTGTGATGTATTTGACGTGTTTTTACAACTTCTGAACGATGTCTTTAACTCTTATTCTTAGCACTCCTTCAAGCCTGTAAATGTCAACGGCAGCCAAAAACCTGGATCCTTTTTTCATCAGATTTCTGGGACCGTTGAACTCGGCAGGTTCAAGCCTTGCTCTCCATTTTCCGTCTATCATTACAACAGCTGAACCAGGAAATATCTTTTCAATTAAAAGCTCGTGAACGTCTTTGCCATAGGGTTTTGCAGCTGCAACCGTTGTGTATGTTCCCGTTTCGTTCTTAACTATTTTCTTTTCTTTTTCCAGTTTTTCCAACGCTGACTGTATAACCTCCCTCGGTATGCCTTCCTCTTCGGCAGATGCATTTATTTCTTCGGGATTCATGCCTTTTCTTCCGGCTTCCATCAGCTTTGTGTAGATGTACTTCATTGACCTGTCAACCTCTCTTCTGACGTTCCTTACATAATCTTCCTCAACGACGTGTCCTTTAGGTCCTCCAGCCTCCCTTTCTATTTCAGCTATCTCTTCCGCACTCATAGGATCTTCTGGTGGCTTCGGATGGAGCCTTATTACAGGCTGGAGCTTAGTGTTTATTGTCGATGCTATCCACCTCATTTTTCTTGCTTTGCTCATGCTTGAGTAAAGGTAAGCTGTATCAAGGGTCTGTTCAGTAGCAAGGATTGTCACTTTGCCAGGACCTTTTCTACCAGTTCTTCCCTTTCTCTGAATGTACCTTATCTCGCTCGGTATGGGTTCGTAGAAGAAAACCCTATCGACTGCTGGGATATCGAGTCCTTCTTCGGCGATAGAAGTAGAAACCATTACGTTTATTTCACCCTGCTCAAGAGCCTTAATCATTCTTGCCTGTTCTTCCTGACTCATGCCCCTGTCATTTGCCTTTGTTGCTTGACCGACAAACCTTTCAGCCCTAACGCCGGGAACTTCCTTCAGGGCTTCAACTATGTGCTTTGCCGTGTCCCTGTACTGAGTGAACACTATTACTCTTGAGTTCGGGTTGCTTGCTAGCTGTTCGCTTAAAAGTTTCTTTAACATTAAGAGCTTCGGATGTTCATCCTTCACCTTGTCAACAAGGTAGGAGAGCGCCTCATAGTCAGGGTCGGAAGCCAGAATTGTATGCGATCTGCTTCTTTCTGCATCAGCCCTTTTCATAAACTCATAAAGAGCGTAAACTCCCTGCGTCTCTATGAGCTCGAGCATATGAAAAAGGGTGAGCGCTATTGACTGGGTTATTATTGCTTCAAATATTCTTCCGCGTTCCTCTTCAACGCTCTCTGCTTCAAGCGTGTACTTCAGCTCATCCCCAAGTTCTATAAGATCTCTTCTCGTTATCATTTCTGGTGAAACCTTGATGAGTCCCCTGTCGTAAAGCCATTTTGCTCTCTTTATCAGCATTCCTTTTATGAGTTCCCTTATCCTTCTGTAACTTTCGGGAAGAGCAACCTTGACCCATTCTATGTCTATCTTATTAACATATGGTTTTACGTCAGGATCGTCTTCATCTCTAAACTCAACTTTCTCAATGTAAAGGTTTCTGCAAACCTCCATCACCCTTTCCAGTTTCGACCCTGGAGAAGCAGTCATCCCCAATATTACCGGGTATTCGGCTTGCTCGATGTATAGCTTTGCAATCTCTGTATAAGCATACTCTTTAACTGCTCTGTGCGCTTCATCAAATACAACCAGACCAAAATCTTTTAAGTTAAGCCTGCCCTCGTTAAGGTCGTTTCTAACCACCTCTGGGGTTGAAAAAAATACTCTGGCCTTTGAATTCCATATAGCCGCCCTGTGCTCTGGAGAGATCTTTCCTGTTAAGAACGCTACATCACTATCCCTGAGCTTTAGCATCGCCCTGAAATTCCTGCTGTGCTGCATGACGAGAGGCCTTGTTGGTGCCATTATAAGCACTTTAGACCTTTTCCTTCTGTAGAGCGTTTCGGCAGCGACAAGCGCGGAAATCACAGTTTTTCCAAGAGCTGTTGGAAGTATGACAAGAGTGTTTCTGCCATATGCCGACTTTGCTATATTAAGCTGATAAAGCCTCGGCTCAACGACTCCTGGCCAGACAAGAGGGTGTCTTACGTATTCTCCCTGCAATGTCAGATCTCTAGCACTTCGTCAGATCCCTTAGTAACACCTTTCCTCTTCGGGTTTATCTGATCTATTTCGTTTATCAGCTTTTTTAATTTCTCGTTTTCTATTAGCTCAAGAAATTCTTTTAGCTCTTCTTGATCCCTCAAAACTAAACCTCTCTTCTTTTTAGGGTTTCCATTTTCATCAACAGGGTTGATCTCCACAGCCAATCGACTTGGTGAGCTCTTGTAGGCTGGCATCTTTAACACAAATATTCCAGGAACTGAGGTTTTGAGTCTAGACCAGTCCTTCCCGTTCTTGAGGAATTCTTCAAGCTTTTCGTCTACCACACGAAACACCTATAATTTATTTTTTAGCGATGAATAAAAACTTTTCTAGGTTTCATAAAAATTTTTTAAAGAAAAATTATGAAGGATCGTCGATATTTGATAGTAATAGTAAAGGCAAAAAAGTTCAATAAAACACGGAGTATGTTTTCGCTATTTTGACAAAAAATCACTCGATTTTAAGTGAGCCTCCCAACCTTTCTCAGTAGATTAAAACTTTGGCCTGTTTTTATGTAGATTTTTTTAAGGAAGACTTTCCAATTAACTGCATTAAGCTAAAAGACTAGCGCTTCATAGCCGCCATTTATGTATTTAGCAATAATATCCTTAGATGGCATTAATTTCAATCCTAATGAAGATAATTTTTTGTCAATTCCGGCCCTTTCTGCTATCGCAACACAAGCTGAATCTATGTGCCCATTTTTAAGAAGATACGTAAACATCTCTGATTCTTCTTCGTTAAGTTCTAGTAAGAGCTCTTCGCTAGGTCCGTGAAAAACGACCTTGAGATCTTCATAAAGCGCAGCTTTGATTGAAAAATATGCAAGAGATAGGCCTGCCGTGAACTTCTGGCGCGCCTCTTTCCCGCTTGAAAGTATTATTAGAACTTTAGACTTTGCCATAGCTACAAAATATAAACAAACGTTAATAAAAATTTATTCTATAAAGACGGTATGTTTTATTTCAAAATTGCATAATAACAAGTTAACTCGATCTCTTTAAAAACTTTGTTTTGGTAGGATAACTTACCAGTGAAAGGGCCTTTTTACCAAAATTTTTCATTTATGCTTATATCTATTAAATTTTTTAAATGATCAGTTGAAAATAATATCGTTAGACAAGGTACCAAAAACATATGAGAGATTCATTAAAGATAACGACATAACAGATAAAGATCTTCAAGAAGCTGATGGAGTACTGGCTTGGCCAATGCAACTAACATCAGATACAATTTCCAAGCTAACAAACTTGAAAGTCATACAGACTTTTTCTGCTGGTGTCGACAACCTTAACTTTGATTTAATACCAGAAAATGTTAAAGTGTTTTCTAATGCAGGAGCCTATTCAAAGCCTGTAGCAGAGCTGGCCTGGGCCCTTGCCCTATCCCTCGCAAAAAATGTCGGAAAACGATACAGAACAATGTCCTATACATTTTATAGAAAAAACGTTCTTGTGCTAGGCGCCGGAGGTATAGGATCAGAGATAGCTAGAATAGCAAAAAGAGCTTTTGGTTGCAGAGTTATAGGAGTCTCAAGGAGCTTCAAAAAACCTACATATTTTGACGAGAAGCTGAGCACACGAGATCTTGAAGCAGCTCTTCGTTCTGCCGATGCAATATTCTCGTCATTACCATTGACAAAGCTTACTAGAGGCCTCCTCAATGCAACAAACCTCAATCTGGTTAAGGAGCACGCGATCATAGTGAACGTAGGTAGGGCAGAAATATTTGAAGAAGAAGACCTTTATGAATTTTTAAAGAAAAGGCCAGACGTAAGGTTCGGAACAGATGTTTTTTGGAGACACGATGGGGCCGAGGATTTCGATTCAAAATTGTGGACGCTTGAAAATTTTACTGGAACGCTTCATACAGCCGGTGCATGGGAAAACGATGAAGTTATACAGGAGGCGAAAACAACAGCCTGCAAAAACATAATAAACTATTTTAAAAAAGGCAGAGCTAATAACGAAGTTCGTCGCGAGGACTACATTTAGCCCAAATAGTTAGTATTTTAAACGTGATGATATCAGCTTCTGATAGAACCACTTACGAGAATAATTAAAGCAATTATTTTAAGAATTTATCTTCTTTTAAAAAATCTAAATTTCCAATAATATACATAAAACGGCTACGTTGTTTTCATAAATCATTTAAATTTAAAGGTCATTGAAACTTTAATCTGAGCCTTTCAGCTATTTTTAGAAACTCATCCAGTTCTGGAAGCTGTCCCACGTGCTTAGTTTCGAGCTTTAAAGAGGCCATCACACTAGAATACATGCAGGCAATCTGGGGGCTGTAACCCCTCAGGTAAAAGGCTATAAAAGTCGCGTCGAACGCATCGCCGGCGCTTATAGTATGGATTATCCTTCTCGGCTTTACGGCCTTTATTCTGGTAATTTTTCCGCCGTACACGCAAAGCGAGCCATTTGCCCCGAGCTTTATAACGTAAACCCTTTTTTCGTCCCTTTTGAGCTCTTCAAGGGATTCCCTGAAACCTCTGCCAACGTGCGACTGCATCTCATCTCTGTTGAAGAATACCACATTCGAAGACTCTATAAATTCTTTGATTCCTTTAACCCTTCTAGGCCCAGGGTCAAAGAATATGGTTTTTGAAGCATCGTTTGCGATCTTCACTGCGTGCTTTATAGCCCTATAAGATGGGTATTTATCGTTCAGGCTGTATCCGTCAAAGAAAACGGCCCCAGAGCTTAACAAGACTTCTTCATCTATTTCGCCTTCATCAAGGTATGCTCCGGCACCTGAATACCCAATAAATGCGTGCCTCCCCTTACTGTCAAATACGTTGTTCGAAAGCGATGTCAGGTGCCTGCTGTCGAAAACTACCTTAAGATCTATTCCATTTCGCTCGAGCTCATTTAACAGGATCTTCGATAAACAGTCATTCCCAAGCCTGTCCATTACCGCTACCCTGAGCCCGAGCTTCCTAGCAACTATTGCAACATTGCACGCACCTCCCGGATAAAAGTACGGCTCTTCGGACTCTGACGCCTGCTCTGGCTTAACCGGCAGGCTTTCTATCCTGTAATATGCGTCCAGCACGCAGTCAGACAACACTAAAAGGTCATACCTTTGAGACATCAAGCAGGTCTTTAGCGAGCTTTCTTATATCGGTTTTTGAATTAGCGTCTACAGCTTTAACCCATTCAAGCGGTATCGCGGAAAAGCCAGAAAACGCACCAGACATCGCCCCCGCCATTGCGCCTATCGTGTCAGAATCCCCTCCCAAGTTGCACGACAGCAGAACTGATCTCTTAAAATCCCCTTTCGCTCTTGAAAATATCGACATAGCAGCGGGCACGGCGTCCTCAGTGAGCGCTCCTTTTGGCTCCTTCAAAAAGTCATAGAGCGCGTCAAGGAACTCATCGTCGCTTTCCGGGTTTATTTTCAGGGCTTCAACTATCCTTTCTGAAACGGAAAACCCTCTCATGAGTTTTCCCGCGAGCTCGGACCGCTCTACAGCTTTTCTGACGATCGTTTTTGGGTTATAACCTAGGACGGCCAGCTTTACGGCTGTCGCTATAGCCATGGCTCCGGAAACTGCTGTTGAAGTGTTGTGCGTTGGCATGCACGCATACACGACGTCCCTGTAAAGCTCATCGAAGCTTTTGTTATAATCAAAAAGAGCAACAGCGGATATTTTCATCGCGCACCCGTTTGTTGTACCGAACCTGCCGGACCTTTCAACCGGCTCACCTTTTTTCAACAGTTCAATTGCCCTCCTTGTGCTAGGCCCTATTATGTTTCCGTTAAGGGCATCGTTATCCTCTGCCCATTTGATCAATTCTTCAGCAACAGCCCGGGGTTTAACTGCCTTTTTCTTTATTATTGCCCTTGCAAGCGCGAAAGTGAGCTCTGTATCATCTGTGTATGATCCTGCTCTGAGACCAGAGTGAACTTCGCTGTCTCGGGGAGGCTCTAAAAAAGAGCTTACAAACCCGTACATCTTTTTTATTTCTTCCCTGCTGAGAAAAGTCGTCGGCATGCCCATGGCATCTCCTATGGCGGTACCGTAAAAGGTCCCAAGGAATTTGTCGTATACGTTCAGTCCCATATCCTAACGCTCCTCCCCTGACTCGTTTCTACGCCAAAGAAGAACCACAGAACGCTCACTATGAACCCAGCGGAAAATATTGCTATTCCGACCCACATGTATTCAAGTATCGGAAGGTTAGCTGTCAGGAAGAGCACAGGTATCGATCCTCCAAGGGATATAACCCTAACTATTGCTGTGTAAAGCCCCCTCCTTTTTGTCGGCCACATCTCTGACTTGAGGGTGTCTTCAGCCAGAAAGTATATGTTTATGAAAACAGAAACCATCACGAACAACGCCCAGAATACTACAATGTTGTGCAGCCATATGCTAAGGGTCGGTATAAAAAGGTATGCTGAGATTATAACTGCTAAAGATGAAAGCAAAAGCATGTGCCTCCTGGGCATCCTGTCTGCGACAAGGCCTATGAACCCCGAAGCGAAGGCAACCAGGCCGAATATCAATATCAACCAGTCAGTAAGGGGAGGAAAAAAATAAGGTCCAAGTGTGAGGACTATAAGGCTGAAGCCTGCAGTGTAAGCCCATCCTATTATGCCCCCAACTAATATTCTAAACCAAATAGGTGGTATCTTTGAGGGCTTTTTGAGGT
Source organism: uncultured Nitrososphaerales archaeon (assembly GCA_964342655.1). Classification (GTDB taxonomy): domain Archaea; phylum Thermoproteota; class Nitrososphaeria; order Conexivisphaerales; family UBA164; genus CAYFFZ01. Next base: position 1,204 of record CAYFFZ010000035.1, on the reverse strand, counting down.
CGTCCTGCACTGGCTCCATCTTATAGTGCTTCTGCAGTTCCTCCTGGGCTTGGTCGAGCTTGCCCTTTGACTCAAGCCACATGACTGATTCAGGAACCTTAAGCCTTATTATGAACATAACTGCGATTGAGAGCAGCAGGGTTATGCCTAGTATTATCCTCTGATAAACTACCGATGAAATTTCGAGAAGGGCGAGCACTGCAGCTATAGAGCCCCCGATGTTTGTGAAGTTGAGCTCAAGGAACAGTGCCTTTGCCCTGTGATTTTTAGGAAAGAGCTCATGGGTTGCGGCAAGTATCGTGTTGTACTCGCCTCCAGATGAAAATAAAAGGAGCCCTATCGATACAAGCAGAAGGACATATGAATAGCTGAAAATAAGCCCCACAGCGCCTAGCGCGTAAAGGGCAAGGGTTATAAAAAGGGTGTTCCTCCTACCGATGCGGTCGGAAAGTGGACCGGCAACCATTCCGCCTATGAGCAGCCAGAGAGGGGACCAGACGGCTAAAAGGGCAAGCAACACCCTCGGAATCGTTACCCAGCTTGTAGCTATGTACGAAAGGGAATATATGTAAGCTTCGATCGTTGTACCTATGCTGAATGAAGCGAATAGCAGGGAGTGAACCCCTTTCCATTTAGATTCTTCCACGGCTTTACCTGGGCTGACCATGATTATATGTATCCTTGTAGCTTCATTTATCTTTACTGTCTCTCGCGTTCCAGTCTTTGAGACCTATTCAAGCAGAGTAACATTTCCGAAAACTTGTGCATCGCATATACAATCGTTGTCTTCTGAATTATGATTTACAATAAAAGCTAAAATAGCGAATCGCGAGAAAATAGTAACGTGCATAAGGAAAAAGAAGCGGGTTTTTTCTCGCTTGCCAGGTGGGGCCTAGGAGGTGTATTAATAGTTCTTTTGATAATAGTTGTCGCGGTCTCAATCATGGTTTTAAGCAGGTTCAGCGTCTTTTCTGAAATTTCTGCAGCCGTGCTATTCTTTGTTCTGATCATATTTGTTTTTATAAAAAAATCTGAAAGGATAGTGCTTCCTTCAGACAGCCCTTGAGCGGCTTTCTGTTCGCTATAATATGAAATAACCCTTAAATAAAAATCTAACAAAAAATTATCAGCGAAGGTTTCATTCTTTGAGGTGGGCTATTTGAATAAGTTAGCAATAATAGGAGGGATTGCCGGAGTAGGAAAA
>CAYFFZ010000034.1:0-10639 GCA_964342655.1 uncultured Nitrososphaerales archaeon | reverse complement strand
ATGGATAAAGTTGCTTTTCTGTCAACGATCCCTCCAGCTGACATTGCGAGGACAGGAATGCTTCTTGATTATGCTTCAGCAGCGGCAGCAATGGGCTATGAAGTTCTGGTTTTCTTGGCTCTAGACGGCGTTCTCTTGGTTAAAAAAGAAGTCTTTGAAAAACTAAATGAAAACATAAAGAAAAAGTTTGACGACGCTGTAAAGCTCGGGGTCAAGTTCGTTGCGTGCTCATCTGCAGTACAGGGTTTTGGAGTTAAGAACTTCTGTAAAGATGATATAGAGGTCTGGGGCGTGGGATCTTTCTATGAATACGCTTCGGCATCAAAGTTTGTGATTTCGCTTTAGTGGAATTCATCTTTGAGTATGTAAGGGTTTTTAATATCGTTCATTGCATTCACGACAAGTTCTGCAAGCCCTCCATAGTTTATCCTGAATTTTTCCCATAACTTATAATGTGTTAAGAAGTCCCTTATCTCGCCTTTACAGTTGCTGCATGGTGCACAGACGTACTTAAAGCTACCATCGTTAAGCTCCTTTTTAAAAGCATCAAGTATCTGTTTTACTTTCATCCTTGATGCAACTTTGTACTTCCACTGGTCAAAGTTATACGAATGCATTATTGCAAACCCAGAACCTCCGCCGCAGCAATAATTGCAAACTCCGTGAGGTTCCATTTCTCTGAAACCTGGAGCTATCTTTCTCAGAACTTTCCTTTGAGGCTCCACTATACCAGATAGCCTTACAATGTTGCATGGATCGTGTAGCGTTACAGGAAAATCGTTCTTCTGGGGATCAACATCCAGCTTGCCCTTTTCAACTATATCTGCGAGTATGGGAAGGACGCTTTCCCTTGGTATGTAGTTTTCTTTTGTGAGAAGCCTTTCAGCTGTAACAACCAAAGCCTTTGTGGCATGACCGCACTCTCCTACAACTATCCTCTTTACCCCCAGCTTATGAGCGATTTCTACATGTTTTTTAACTATCCTTGTAAGCTGGATGTCATCATACCATACGCCATAGTTAACAGAATCGTATCCAACAGGCTCTGAGCTCAGCGTCCAGCTCAGCCCAGCCCTTTCAAAAATTATTGCATAAGCCTCTGGATTTTCAGGCCATGAAAGGTATTCTCCAGCGTTGTGTATCAGCAAAATATCAGCCCCCTTTTCATCAACGGGTATTTTAATTTTCAAACCAGTCTTGGATTCTATGTCTTCTTCCATCATTTTTACGATCTTTTTAAAGCCTTCGGGGTTCATGCCGGTGCTCGAACCTACCCTTAGCTGTAGCACAGTGCCGTTTTCGTGCAGTTCTTTTGCGGCCATGCCAAGTTCTTGGCTTGCAATCTTCCTTATTTCTCTTGCTATAAGCCCATTATCTATGCCTATAGGACAGGCCTGCGCGCATCTTCTGCATATGTTGCATCTGTAAGAAAGCTCAATAAGCCTTGTTATAAGCTGCCAGCTCTCTTCTACATCACCTGTGACAAGAGGTCCGAAGAGTTTGCCGGCAGCTGTAAAGTGTTTTCTGTATATTCTTCTGAGAATCTCAGACCGATAAAGTGGACTGTATAAATTTTTCTTGCCACTAGCGACATAGATCGGGCAGGCTTCTTCACATGCGCCGCACTTAGCACAGTAATCAAGAGAAAGCTTGAACTGCTGCATAAACGTCCAGTTGCCTTCTTCGCTTAGATCTTTTTCAAGACCTTTCAGGAATTTCTCTACAAGCATTCTTTTTTCTTCTTCGCTTTTAGGTATTGGAATTCCGACAGCGGCATGTCCATCTAATGTAAAATCATACCTTTGGGTCCACGTCGCGGGGGGTTCCTTCAGCGGAGGTTCTTCTTTTAAAGCTTCAAGTTGCATTAGATCTTCTAACTTTATCTTTATGAGAGGCTCTCTGCTCTCTTTAGAAAATTCTTTTGGGCTTACTATATCGCTCATATCTCGTCCCACTTCTTATCTTTTGGTGCGTGCGGAGCATCCCAAGGAACTTTAAGGTCAAGATTTTTCTTGATGAGAAGCCCTTTCTTCTCATCATACTTCCCGGACATCATGTTTGGCAATGAGTCCCATTGAACCTTATGATATGTAAAATACTTGCCTAAGAAGTGCGTCATTTTAGTAAATGGCAGGTAAAGAAGGAAAATGCAAAGCAACACGACGGTTAATGTGGAAGCAAGCGGCAGATACGGCTGTTTAAAATATGTGATCGAGCCCGCTCCACTTATCAAGTATGAAAGGAATGATCTAGCGTCGTTAAAGTAAGGGTCATAAAAGAGCGAAATGATCATTGAAAACGTTATCAATGAAATAAATGTGAGGTTTAAATAATCAACGGGGGCAGAAAGATAGTTGACCCTATCATCTGTAGACCTCAAAACGATAAGACCTATAGCGCCTGCGAAAGTTGCAAATATTCCTATATAACCTAAAACCAAAGATGCATAGAAAAACACGTTAAAAATGATGCCTAAAGTCGCATTTAAAAGCACAAGCACGCTTCCTATGAAAGTTGCAACGAACCAGAGCAAGAGAAGGTATATACCACCGTGAAATAAGAAGCTGAAATACCACTGCCTTCTTTTGTTGTTATATAGCCTTTTTATAAATATCATCTCTTTGAGCATGTCTACCAGCTCGGAACCCTTTTTTTCTGTTATTTTTGTATTCCACCACTCTGGTCTTTCTAGATAAGATCCGCCATGTTCGTGTTCTTCTTCGGACGGAACTGGATAAAGCTCCCATCTTAAGTGAAGAGGTGCTTTGGCATATCTGCTGACCTTGTACAGCGTTATGATAATGCAGAAGGCAAAAGAAAAATAAGCAACGTAAGCCAAGTACATTATTAATCCCATAGATGAATTTTTTATTTATAATTTTAAACGATTATTTCACGATTTTTTATAACATTTTTTATTACACTATATGGTGTAATAACTGATTTTAAAATCCGTGCTGAAATATAAATCAAATGACGATTGCCGACATCAGAGAACAGAAGATCTCAGAAGAGGATATGAAAGCTTTGGAAAGGCTGGAAAAAGGCCCATGGCCTAGCCACGTTACAGAGCTTAAGAAGACCAAATATCCGATAGAATACTATGCGTGGGGGGTCATGCACAAATATTCTCCCTGGTATAGCGGTTCTTTTAGGGTCAGGTATGTGTTTAGCGGGATACTGGCTAGAAGGTCAAGGGACGGCAAGGTTTCGGAAGTGCACTTCAGGACTTATTCTCCCGCTGGCAGGTTCCTTTCCACTTCTTATTTAAAGAAGATAGCTTACGTTGCAGAAAATTACGGAATAGGACTTCTCGAATTTGCAGGAAATACGGGGGCTATTGTAATTAACATACAGCCAGATAAAGCTGATCAGGCAATAGACATAATAAGGAACGTTATGGGTTCAGATGTTGGAGGTTCCGGAGATACTTTCAGAGAATTTTATGCATGTCCCGGACCAGCTTTATGCGAGTTTGCACTTTATGATACGCTTGCCGCAATGGACTTTTTCAGGAGTCACCCAGAAATTTACAAGTTCCTCAACACTCAGCTATTCCCTTATAAACTTAAGATGAAGTTCAGCGGATGTCCGTTTGATTGTGCAGGCGCAAACGCTAGGTCTGACTTTACTTTTATAGGAACATGGGTGGGGGCGCCTGAAGTCGATCAGGAAAAGCTTAGGGAAATGATAAAGAGCGGCAAGGTTGATCCAAAAAAACTGGTAGCGAACTGTCCATCGGGAGCAATTTCATGGGATGAAGAGAGACAGCAAATCAAGATAGATGGGGATAAGTGTCTCAAGGCAATGAACTGCATAAAAGATGCTTTCCCTGCAATAAAACCTGGCAAGAACAGAAAGATAGCTTTGTTGGTAGGTTCACATGCTCAGGCTCACTATGGGCCCAGGTTAAGCTGGGGGGTTGCACTACTGGATGACTATAAGGAAGCTCTGCCGTTTATACTGAAAGTAGTTGATATTTATTCTAACAACGCTCCGAGAAGGCACAGGCTTGCGGACCTCATTCTGAGAAGGGGGTTCAGGTTGATCAGTGATGCCGCTAAGGAAACGCTTCCTGATAAGCCAAAGGCAACGCCCTCCTCGCATCTTAGGTTTACAACGGGAGCCGTGCTTTCGGATGATGAAAGACAGACTTATGCTGAATGGGCAAGATCCCTCGTAGCCGAATATTATGGAGGTGGACAGTAAATGGCAGTAACTTTTGTTCCCGATCCATCTGAAAGGGTTAACAAAAGGCTACCAATGCCTTACGCCGCTCAGTTCCCCGATATAATTAAGAGGAACTATGGGAAGTGGGTTGACAGAAAGTTCCACGGCAACGGTATAATAGAACACATTTCAGAAAGCGGAGAGAGCGTATTCACGATAAAGATAGGTCTTCCTCCTAATTCAAGGATAAGTGTCGATACGCTTAAGAAGATAATAGATGTGGCAGATACCTACGGTCTTAAAGTTGTACGGGCTACCAGAGGGATGAACGTTGAATTCATCACCGACTCTCTTGACAAAGCTAAAAAGATAGTTGAAGTCATGGCCGGCTATGGCTTCCCCGCGGGTGGCTGGGGAAATGCTCTCTGGCATATAACTTCATGTACAGCTTACCTGACGTGTTCTACATTTGCAGTTGATGCACCCTCTATAACTAAAGCGCTGTATGATTATTTCATGCCTTACTTCACAGGAGAAGAGAGTCTCCCTTCAAAGTTAGATATATTCGTTTCAGGATGCACTAACATATGCGCTGGAACTCTTGCCGGAGACATAGTGGTTGTAGGTCATTGGGGACAGGCTCCAAAACCGGATCCCGAAAAGATAAAGTTCTGTCTGCCGACGTCAGCAGAAGCACTAAAAAAGGTAACGCCTGACGTTGCGGCTGTCTGCCCAGTCAATGCAATCAAGCTATATGCAAAAGAAGACGGTTCAGTGGGCATAGATGTTGACGATAAGAGGTGCATAGCGTGCGGAAGATGCAAGAACGTATGCGATTATTTTGACTGGGATCCTGACAAGATCGGAGTTGGCGTTTTTGTTGGAGGGAAGACCAGCAACACTGGCTCGGGTCCGAGGCTGGCTTACAGGATAGTCCCCTGGGTTCCCCTTAATCCTCCAGACTACAGAGAAGTTGTAGCTGTTGTAAGGAAGATAGTTGATGTATGGAAGAAAAATGCAGAGCCAGGGGAAAGGATAGGTGACACTATAGATAGAATTGGGCTAGAAGAGTTCATGAGACAGGTAGGGGTTCCAAAATCAAGGCACAACGCATGCATAGAGGTCAGCTGGAACTTCGGAGTAAGGCAGTTTATAAAGTACGTATAAAGTTATTCCCTTTTTTTGTCGAATAACGCTTAATTAAGAACACTCGTTTAATTTTTTTGGTGAAATGATATGGTAGTAAATTATCCTGGAGAATTTGAAGTTAATGGGAAAAAGATAATAATAGATGAAGACGGCTTTCTCCAGAACCCTGAAGCCTGGGACGAAAAGGTTGCAGAATGGATGGCTGTAAACATAGAAGGCATACAGCAGCTAACTGAAAGGCACTGGAAGCTCATAAGGTATCTCAGAAAATACTGGGAAACTTATGGCGTTTGCCCCCCTGTTAAGATACTGCTAAAAGAAACCGGCGAAACTCTTGAAAGCATATATGAACTGTTTCCAGATGGTCCCGCTCACGGAGCCTGTAAGGTAGCAGGCGCACCTAAACCCACGGGATGCGTTTAAAAGGATGGAATGTGATAAACCAAGGTTAATAATTTCTTCATATAAGGGAAAAAACGGTAAAACTCTGGCCTCTATAGCTTTAGCTTATTCCCTTATTTCTCGCGGATACAAAGTTTCTATGTTTAAGGCTGGTCCTGACTACATAGATCCTAGTTATCACAGCGCAGTTACAGGAAAACCAAGCAGAAACCTGGACTTTATTCTTATGGGTGATAGGGTTGTTGAAAGGTTCTGCAGGTATTCTTCAGGTTCAGACATAGCTATAATTGAAGGCGTTGCAGGGCTCTATGACAGTCCTGATGGAGAGAGCGAAGAGGGTAGCACGGCTCAGATCGCAAAGCTTCTCAAAGCGCCCGTTGTCCTCGTAATAAATGGCGAAAGGATAAACAGGACTGCAGGGGCCATTGTAAAAGGGCTAAAAGAGTATGACAGAGAAATGAAAATTGTGGGGGCTATCCTTACCAACGTGGTAGGCAACCAAGAATACAAAATAAGGAAAGCTGTTGAAAATGAAGGCATCGAAGTTGTAGGCACGATAAAGAGGAACAAAAAGCTTGAAGAGGTCATGGGGTACAGGCACCTGGGTCTAGTTCATGCAAACGAAACAGGAAGGCAACCTATAATTCTGGCTTCATCCATCGCCTCACAAAATATAGACGCTGAAAAAAGTTTAAAACTTGCTCGCGAAAATTCAGAACCCTTGAGATCTTCAGTTGCAAATCAAGAAAAAACTGCCAGTAAAAAGGTTAAAATAGCCATAGCATTTGGAAGGGCGTTTTCTTTTTATTATCCGGAAACGATTGAATTTGCATCTGAAATTGGAGAAGTTAAGTTCGTGGATCCAGAAAAGGATCCAGCAGTTGATGCAGACGTTCTGATCATGGGAGGAGGTTTTCCTGAAGTATATGCAGGTGAGCTAGAAAAGAATAGGCCTTTTATGAAATCCGTTAAAGAACACATAGAAAAAGGAAAGCCGTTTTATGGCGAATGCGGCGGACTTATCTACCTTTCAGAAGCGGTAGCATACATTGGTTCTGAATACAGACTGTCAGGAGTTATAGACGCCTATGCCGTTGTAATGAGCGAGCCCGTGGGTCACGGTTATGTTACAGCAGAAGTTATAAAAGACAACATCATAGCTAGAAAGGGAACTATTCTGAAAGGCCATGAGTTTCACTATACAAAAATGATAATGAAAAATAGAGAAAATCTTACGTTAAAATACATAAAAGGTAAAGGCATAGATGGTTTTGATGGGGTTTATACTAAAAATGCGTACGCAAGCTTTATGCATATTCATCCAGAAACATACAATTTTTTAAAAAAGTTATTAGACAATTTTGTATAGTAATTTATTTCACATTTTCGTGGATCTTTAACAAACTTTATAAGAGCGAAAAATAAAGAAAAAAACAGGTAAATTGATGCCTCATGCAGTTAGGGAAAGCGCAAAGCAAACCTTTTTATCTGAAATGCGTGAGGCTATAAGGAAATCATCCCGCTCCTACGACCCAATAGCACTAGAGATCCTGACTTATGTTATTCATTATGAACCCGTGTCATTGTACAGAATAACTAGAATGCTGCCCTACGGTATTTCTTCAATATATAAAAAAGCAAAAAGGCTTTCAAAAGATGGTCTTATAAAATCGTTCGCTGTAGAAAAACCCGAAGATAAAAGAAGCAAATCAGTTTATGAAGCTACTGTAAAGGGGATATTTACTTGTTGGGCTTATGGATGCTTGAAAAACAATGAGCTTACTGCTAGGTTAATGTACAGGTGGAAGATAGAAGAGGACGAAATGAAATGGCTAAACTCTTTTCTTTTCGAGTTGCCAAAAATAATAAATCCGAACGACGTTACCATTCTGGAAGATCCCATTATCATGGCAATGGCGATTCTGGCGTTTTCTGAAAACGGAGATGAAAACAGAAGTTTTCAAAAGGAAGCTGCAAAATACATAATCTCAAAGCTCGGGCCCAAAGCTGCCGAGCTCAACGATGAAGACATAATGCTTGGCTCAAAGAAATATTTTGTTGGTATAAATAGATCTGAAGGACTTGCTTATATTTACGCGTGCCTTGGCTGCAGCAAGTTCTGTTCAATGATGACGGTGCCTATTGACGAATTAAAATGCAAATATCTGTGCAGCATTATTGAAAAATTTAAATCATAAATTCCTTAACAACATTCCCAACTATTATTATTCCGGGGGAACTTATCTCTTTGGCTTTAATATCAAAAGGCAGTTTGCTTAGCTCAGTAAAGATGACCTTTTGATTTTTTGTAGTGCCATTTGAAATCACGCAGACAGGCGTTGTCGGTTCCAAACCGTTATTTATCAGCTCTGAAGATATTTTTTCGGAATTTGATATGCCCATCATTATTACAAGCGTTCCTCTTGTTTTTGCAACCGCTTCCCAATTGATTTCTTCATCATTTAACGGATGTCCATTTATTATTGTAACGGATGATGAAACGCCTCTGGCTGTAACCGGCAACCCAACATACGTTGGCACGCCTATAGCGCTCGTTATCCCAGGAATCACCTTGTAACGTATTCTATTTTTCTTTAAAAATTTTATTTCTTCATCCCCCCTACCAAAGAGAAAGGGATCGCCTATCTGAAGTCGCACTATAATTTTTTTAGAGTTACAGTAGTTTAGTACCGCCTCCTCAAAATTCTTCTGTCGCTGTTCAGCGGTTTCTCCTTTTTTATGGGGTATCTTTATGCATCCTTTAGGCGCTATACTGATTATTTGCTCAGGAATCAAGTAATCATAAATGAGAACCTCAGCCTTCTTAAGTACTTTATAGCCAGCCAATGTAAGGAGGTTTTTGCTACCCGGACCACTTCCTACGATGTAAACCGTGCAGCGCTTTATTTGACTTTCCACATTTCGTGATACTCCTCAGATTAATTTAATTTTTATTCTTCGCAGAAAAAGAACATGATAAGATTGGTTAAATATATCCGTTAACTATCTTTAAAGTTCATCGTTTATAGAGAATTTTTATGATATGTATTTTACATAAAAACATAGTCAAGACTCGGCTTGAACCCTTTAAGAGTTTAAATAATTTATAAAGACTATACAAACTTATTCCCAGTTGCTTGTAATAATCATTTTAAATAAAATAGATCAACCTTCAATCGATAAAAAATGATACTGCCGATAAACCACACGCTCATAGACTATGCGGGGTTTGCGCTTCTTGCGGTACTTATAATTGAATTTGCTATCGAAATATATAGGGGAAAGGTCAGATCCTATAATATATTCCCCGTCAAAGGCCCCACGGTTACGGAAGGAAAAGCTTCAGCTTCTATAAAGGCTCTTGCGGAGGTAGTTTTTTATGACATACTGGCATCTGAGCCGCTTGCCGAATGCCACACTGGGGCTTATTATTCGAAAAAACCACATACAAAGAGAACCGCGCACCTTCTTTTCCTTTATGGTTTCATTTTCCTGATTTTATCAACGATTTCGGGGTTCGTATTTGACAAATGGCTTAACCAGAGCACATTTCTGCCCTCTTACTACTTGGGCCCGCTTGGAGAGGGTGTAGAGCTTGCTTTGGGGACTTTAGGAGGGGTTCTTGTGCTCATTGGGTTCATAATATATTGGCCTTCTAGGTTCAGGAGCGAGTCTAATTCAAGGATCTCAGGAACTGACGTTTTTATATTGTTGCTTGTATTGACAGTAATCACTGGGTTCGCTCTTGAAGTAGCTGAATTCTTTTTTGCGTTTTCTGTAGCATACATCTTCTGGGTACATATGTCATTCGTTTTTCTGCTCTTTATAACAATGCCATATACAAAGTTCTCACATGCGCTTTATCAGATAATCTGGAACTACTATGAAAGGTACGCAAGAAGGACTGGCAAACAACCGAGGGTACCTACGGGGGTGAGCTAAAATGCCTACCTTTGTATACACTTCAAGGTGCGTAGGTTGCGGAGACTGCGTAGATATATGTCCAAGCGACATAATGCACTATACAAAGGACAGGAAAACTGTCAACATCGAACCGGACGCGTGCTGGGAATGCATGAACTGTGTAAAGGTTTGCGCAAGGTTTGCGATTGACGTAAGAAGCTATGCAGATTTTGTTCCGATGGGACACTCAATATCAGTGTTTAGAGATGAAAAAACGCAGAAGGTTTACTGGAGGATAAAATACAGGAACGGGAAGGTTAAAGAATTTGCCTTCCCGATAAGGACAACTCCATGGGGCTCCATCAAACCTCCTAATGAAATGCCCGAGCCTGATCCTCAAGACCTTTATTCTCCGGTGCTTTCATTTGAAAAAGAAAGCGTCAAAAGGGTTGAGGTGAGCACAAAATGACGAAGGTTAGCTACGTAGATTCAGACATTCTGATAATTGGCGGCGGAATGGCAGGCTGCGGGGCAGCGTGGGAAGCAAAGTACTGGGGCAGAAATCTCAAGATAGTATTGGTTGAAAAGGCAAACATAGACAGAAGCGGGGCTGTGGCAATGGGGCTTTCAGCGATCAACACATACTTAGGGTTAAAATACAACGAAAACACGATAGAAGACTATATCAACTATGTGAAAACGGACCTGATGGGAGTTGTAAGGGAAGACCTTGTTTACGATTATTCAAGGCACGTTGATTCAACAGTATACCTGTTCGATGAATGGGGATTGCCGATCTTCAAGGATGAAAACGGAAGGTACGTTAGGGAAGGTAGATGGCAGATAATGATTCATGGAGAGTCATACAAGCCGATAGTTGCTGAAGCAGCTAAGAAGTCGGCTTCGGAAATCTATAACAGAGTAATGATAACGCATCTTTTAAAGGATGCCCAGAACCCTAACAGGGTTGCTGGAGCCATCGGATTTAACGTTAGAGATGGAAGAGTTTACGTCT
>CAYFFZ010000033.1:0-11038 GCA_964342655.1 uncultured Nitrososphaerales archaeon | reverse complement strand
CCAGCTTTATAGCTAAGCCGCCAGAAGCAAGTTCTTCTGCCCCTTCCTTTAATGTGAGTTCCATCTTTAGCTTTTCCCATTCTTTCTGGTTCAATATGCAGCCAGGATCCGGGGCCAAAACGTCGTGATAGTAGTTGTAAGCTCTTGCTCTGCAACCACCACATGTGTATCTGTAGGGACATGAACCGCAGTAGCCTTCAAGGATGTCTTTGTTCCTGAGCTTTTCTAAAAGCGGGGACTTTGTCCAGAGATCGTCAAAATCGTCCTTGAAGAGGTTACCGATCTTCACTTCCTCATCATGAGGGAAGAACACACAAGGGAAAATGTCTCCGTTTGGCTCGATGCTTATGTAAAAGCGGCCAGCGCCGCACCCCCCTATGAAGTCAGCTAAATTCTTCAGCTTCGGGTTGGAATACTGGGGGTTATAGAAGTGAGTGGGAACTATGTTTTTGCCGAGATGCTTCTGAGCTTCTACAACCTGAGCGACCATCGCGTACTGAGGAGCCGTTGAAAGGTATTCGGTCCCGCCTTTTCCTGTACTTTCGTACAGCATCTTGAGCAGCTCGTACCTCTGATGAGGTTCAAGGTCTTCAGCCACAATCTCCTTTCCCCTTCCTGTGGGCACAAAGTTATAGACCATGAGCCAGTTTGCGTTTAGCCGCTTTGCGAATTCCATCATCTTCTGCACGTCGTTGATGTTGTATTTGGTAACTGTCATAGAAATTTCCACGAACATGCCTTCTTCTCTGCAGTTCTTTATTGCCTGTACAGCTCTCTGCCATGAACCTTTGACCCTTCTGAATGAATCGTGAACTTCAGGTTCAACGCCATCTAGGCTTATCTGGACGAACTGCAGTCCAGCTTCCCTGTACTTTTTGACGACGTTTCTATTAGCAAATACCCAGCCGTTCGTAGCCATCGCAACGTACATACCGAGATCGTTAGCCTTCTTAACATAATCAATCATGTGAGGTAAAAGTGTTGGTTCTCCTCCTGAAAAAGCGAGAGATGTTACCCCAGCCCTTGCGAGCTTTTCTATCCCCTGCATTACCATTTCGGGGGTCGCTTCGTCATCTGCTTTCCTACCGGCGTTCTCATAACAGTGCAGGCAGTTGAAGTTGCATGCCTTTGTTATGTTCCAGACAACCTGATAAGGAGCGCCTGGCACAAACGGCCTTCTCACGCCAAATAGAGCTATGCCCTTTACTGTGCTGGCAACGCCCTTTCTCCAGTATGCGTTGCTTAGAGTTTTGTTTATCTGCTCCTGGGTAAATCCAAAGGACTCTGAAGCTTTTTTAAATACATAAGATAAGGCTTTTTCTGTTATCCGGCACTTGTAGCAAGCGTTTTTCCTCTTACCTATGAGAAGTTCAAGAGCGACTTCCAGCCTATTTCCCCCGTCCTTTTCACAATATTCAGTGGAATACTTCAGGATTCTCCTTATAACGGGGTTGTTTACCATTTTTTCAAAGGAAGATATCATGCCAACGAGCGAAGAGTCCTCTTTTTTGCTGAGAATAGCGGGGTTATCCATAAGGCCCCTTACCTGCTCAACGGCCTTATCAACTATTTCATCCCCCATATAATTGGCTTTTTTAATTCATAATATATATACATTTTGTTATATCTAACAGCAATAACAAAGATTATTTTTGATGAAGCGACAAAGGTTTTATAAAAAATAAGTCAGAAAAATTTTTAAAACAGCGTTATACGGGTGAGGCAATAATAAAACCGAAAAACGTTTATTATTATTTTTATTATATATGTTTGATAATGCAAAAAGAGAGCGAAAAAACAGTATATTTGAAGGCATACCCTATCAAAAGTTATGAAGACGTAAAGAAGATAAAGGAGGATGTTTCTGCCGGCAACATAGTAATAATTCGCTTTACGCCCTTGGTCAAAAAGTCCCTCGACGAGCTTTCGAAGAGCGTAGAAGAGCTTTACAAATTCGTGATGAGCTTGGGAGGGGACATAGCGAGGCTTGGGGAGGATAGAATAGTAATAACGCCTCCAGGAATCAAAATATACAGAGAAGGCGGGCTCAAATATTAATAAAGCTTTTTAAGCGGTTTGCTGTTTGATAGTAAAAGGATGACAGAAGAAGAAATAAGAGGATTGGTCTACCTTATACAGGAATATAAAGAAGCGTTAAGGACAACTTTACCCATAGCTAACGAAGTTGTTGACGAAAGGATAGGGAGCCTGATGAACCAGTGCACCCAGGCTATAAAGCTGCTTGAAGACCCTAAAAAAGAAAACCTTGAGAAGGCTAAAAAACTGATCACTTCAATAATAACTAACTTTGAAAACGTGTATGAAGAAATAGAACAAAGCTTTCAAGAAGAAAACGATAAAGAAGAAGATAAATTAACCTTTTTGAGTGATTTCCTTTACTATTCCGGCAGCAATGGTCCTTCCTGAATCTCTTAGAGCAAACCTGCCCATTTCTGGGAAGTCCTTGTAAACTTCTAAGCATATGGGCTGCAATGGTTTCAGCTTAACAATTGCCGCATCGCCAGTCTTGATGCTCTTTGGATGGTCTTCAACCACTTGGCCTGTCCTTGGGTCAACTTTTTGAATTATTTCAACTATAGTAGTTGCCTGCTGCACTGTGTGTGCATGGAGCACGGGCGTATATCCTGCTGCAATGGCTGTCGGGTGATAAACTACGAATATCTGAGCTATGAACTCCTTAGCTACTGTCGGAGGACTGTCTGGATGACCTACGACCATGCCTCTTTTTACGTCCTGTTTTGCTATGCCTCTCACGTTAAATCCTATGTTGTCTCCTGGCTCTGCCTTTTCTATCTGGGTATGATGCGTCTCGATGGATTTCACTTCCCCTTTAAGCCCTGGAGGCATTATTATAATCTGATCGCCAACCTTGAGCACTCCAGTTACGACTCTTCCAACCGGCACCGTACCGACCCCAGTAATGCTGTAAACGTCCTGAATCGGTAGCCTGAGAGGCTTGTCGACTGGCTTTGGAGGTACCTGTAACTGATCCAAAGCTTCAAGAAGAGTTGGCCCATTGTACCACGGCATCTTGTCAGACTTGGTTGTAAGGTTGTCGCCGTTCCATCCTGAGACTGGGATTATGGGAATCGTGTCAACTTTATAACCAACAAGCCTAAGAAGATCCTGGACCATCTTCTTTACCTGTTCATACCTTTCTTTGCTGTATGGTGGCTGAGTTGCGTCCATCTTGTTTATCAAAACTATAAGCTGGTTCACTCCAAGCGTCTTAAGAAGGAACGCGTGCTCTCTTGCTTGTCCCCCTTCTGCTAGAGCTGTTTCGGTTTCTCCTTCCTTGGCCGAAACTACAAGAATGGCTGCGTCTGCCTGGCTGGCTCCAGTGATCATGTTCTTTACGAAGTCCCTGTGGCCTGGAGCATCGATCAAGGTGAAGAAGTACTTCTTTGTTTCAAATTTCTGGAAAGCTAGGTCTATTGTTACACCCCTTTCCCTTTCTTCTTTCAGCCTGTCAAGCACCCATGCGTACTTGAAAGAATCGCCAACTCCTAGCTTTTCTGACTCTTTTGCATATTCTTCGACTTCCCTTGGGTCTATAACTCCTAGGTTAAACAGGAAATGACCCATGGTAGTGGATTTCCCGTTATCTACGTGTCCTACAACAACTAAGTTCAAATGAGGTTTCTGGGACATTTTATCCTTCCCTTATTGGTGATAATTTATTAATATATAATGTTTTTGGCGATTATGATCAAAAATGAGAACCGTAAATTTACCTTGAGTAAACACAGTATGTTTCTCCCTGATCGATTATTTTTCCCTGCATCATGTTTCTCAGAGCCTTTGAAGTTACGTTTTTCTGAACTGGAAGTTCGGTTTTTAGCGCATAAACTCTAAAAAAGTATCTGTGCAGGCCGTGTCCTTTTGGAGGACAAGGCCCACCGTAACCTATCTTCCCAAAGTCGTTAACGCCCTGAACGCCAAGCTGAGAAGAAGGCTTTACCCCTTCTGGAAGCTCGTTGACTTTTATGTTATACATTACCCAGTGAACGAATGTCCCCATGGGAGCATCGGGATCTTCGACGATAAGAGCGTAAGCTGAAGCGCCCTGAACTGTGTCCCAGGATATTGGAGGAGAAACGTCTTGACCGTCGCAGGTGTACTTCTTATCTAGTCTGTTCCCTTCTTTAAAAACGCTGGAATAAACCTTTATCATGTTTTAAAAAATATAAAATCGAGCTATTAAACTTTTATTCTATGAGCATCCTTACATCTACGGCAAAAGCACCGTCTTTGTTTACTATCAGCGGGTTTATGTCCATTTCTTTTACGTCAAGGTCAACTATCATCCTGGACACCCTTGTTATTGTCCTGATTACTGAATTCACGTTGTAGTTTCTCTTTCTTGCCGTAAGTGTTGCATAGACTTTGCTTTCCTGAAGCATCCTCATGGCTTCGTCTTCAGAAATCGGAGAGAGGCCGTAGCTCACGCTCCTTATGACTTCAACATAGATACCGCCCAGCCCCACGAGAACAGCAGGACCAAAAGCTGGGTCTTTTACTGCACCAACAAATACTTCAACGCCATCAAGCTGTTTCTGGAGAAGAACCCTGTTAGAAAGCTTTATCAAGTTGTTGAACACGTTCTCAAGGTCCTCCCTCTCAACGTTCAGGTAAACGCCTCCAAGCTCTGTCTTGTGTATTGGCTGATCAGATGAAACTTTTGCCACAAGCGGGAAGCCTATCCTTTCAGCTTCTTTCTTTGCATCATCTAAGTTGTTTACAACGGCCCACGGGGGAACTCTAACCCCATACATCTCAAGGACCTTAAATGCTTCATAATCGCTAAGAACCTTCTTTCCGTTTATCAGCTTTACGGCGTCCTCTATAGGCGCTGCGACCCTTATCTTCTTGACTGGTTCTTTCCTCTTAACGTAATATCTTATGGCCCTGACTGCGTCTTCGGGAAAGTTAAAAGCCGGAATGTTTGCTGAATCAAGTATTCTCAGCGCGGCATCTTCTGCCATGCCCATAACAACGCCAACAACTCCCCTCCCCTTGAAGTTCTGCAGCGCTTTTGCAACTTCTAAGCAGCTGACTGTAGCTAAAGACTGCACCATAACTAGCTTTGTACAGTCGAGACCCTGTACCATCTTAAGAGCGGTTATGTACCTTTCTATCGTTGCGTCACCGCCCAAGTCAAGCGGGTTTTTAGGAGAAACAAAAGATGGTAGGACGATAGAAAGGTTCTGTATAACGTTAGGGGTAAGTTTTATGAGGTTTAAGCCCTGTCTTTCAACTTCGTCAACTGTTAAAACCCCGTGACCCCCTGAGTTTGTCACTATCAGGATGTTTTCTTTTATGGGTTCGTTTGACGAAATCAGCTTAGCTAGGTTGAGCATGTCTGTAAGGTTTTCTACAAATATGCCGCCAACCGTTTCAACTGCCGCTTTAAAGAGCTCATAGGAACCAGCCAAACTACCTGTGTGAGTTTTGACAGCCTGTGCACCCGCAGAACTTGCACCGCCTTTCAGGAAGACTACTGACTTTTTCTTAGTTATATCGGGCATTATGTCAAGGAATTTGTTTCCGTCAGATATCCCTTCTATATAGGTGAAAATGGCCCTTGTTTCCGGGTCGTCCGCAAGGAACTGAAATACTTCAACTTCTTTTATATCTGCCTGGTTGCCGAGACCAACAAAGTAACTGAGTCCCGTCTTTGTGAGCTGGGCCCAGTTAAGCATATACGCCCCCATACCACCTGACTGGGCAACGAGAGCGAGGTTGCCTGGCTTTACGTCGACGTAAGTGAACGTCGCGTTAAAGTTAGGGGTAACTATACCCATAGTGTTTGGGCCTAGAAACCTGATTCCGTGTTTTCTAGCAACGCTCTTTAGCTCTTCTTCAAGTTTAGCCCCTTCTTCGCCTGTTTCCCTAAATCCAGATGTGATGACTATGGCGGCCTTTACGTTCGCTTTGCCCAAGTCTTCCATTACATCTATCACTACTTCTTTTGGAACGCTTATCACGGCCATATCAACTTTATCTGGAATTTCTGAAACCGTCCTGTAAGCCTGAACGCCTTCTACTTCTTCAGCCCTGTTATTAACAGGATAAACTTTGCCGTTGAAAGTTGACTTGATGTTTCTGAAGATTATGTTTCCTATTTTCTCTTTGTTCCTCGAAGCACCTACAACTGCTATTGTTTTCGGATAGAAAAGTTCTTCTAGCAACTTAACAATAAGTTGAGAAATACGTATATTAAAAGGTTATTGCTTATTGCTGTTTGTTTTCTTCCTGCTTCTCTTCTTCTGGTGCTTTTTCTTCTTTTTTGCCCGGAATGTCTAGGGTAGCAACTGAATTTTCTCTATCTATTTTTGCTAGGACCTTTATCCTCCTAATCCTTAGCTCGTCCCCATGTGTCCATAGGAGCTCGTTTAGATCTTTAGATATTTTGACTTCATCAACCTTCAGCTTTCTTTTAAGCTTTGACTTGAGCATTCTTACCGCTTTTTTGCTTCTTTTATAAGGAGGCAGGAAGAAAATTTTCTTTAAATTAACAGTTAGGGCAACTTCGTCAGCCATTCAGCTCACCTGAGCTTTCTGTGCCTCCAGTCCCTTCTCTTAAAGTTGAACCTGAACTTTCTGTTAGTCTTTAGCATTACCCAAGCGGGAACGGGAGAGTTTTCCCTCAGCTTTGCCATATAGAACTTCTTTTCAAATGAACTCTTTCTGCTTCCCATCTTTACCACCTTATCCTGATCTCCTTTTTAGTGTTTTGGAGCTTTATAAGCAGTTCCTTTAACTCTTCATCTGTTATCTGATGGTCAAGCTTTCCCTGAAGTGCTAACTGGAAGATCTGGTCTTCAAGAAGGGCGGCGGTCTGGTTGCCTACAAGCTTGAGGTTGTTGAGTCTGTACCTCGCTTCTGGGGTTAGATAGACCCTAAGATATTTTTCCTTAAGCGCCTCAAGCTCTTTCTTTTTTTCCTCGTCAGGAGATCCCTGGTAAGGTACTGACATTTCCTGTCACCTAAGGCCTAGTTTTTCTACAACAGGGTTTTCTTTTTTAAATTCCTCAAAAACTTTTGTAGATATTTTATCAAGCGTAGATTTACCCTTTTCTGTGAGTACCCGTCCTTTAGGGGTCTTAGTTACAAGGCCTGCCTTTTCAAGATCCTTGATGATGCTCCTAATGTGGCTAGAACCGCTCGGCCTAGAATGAGTAAGGCTGTAGCCCACAGCTTTCCTTCCTCCATATATTTTAGTCAGCTCTTTTATGCTAACCGGACCATAGACGTAAAGCTTCCTTAGAATGCTTGCGGCCCTGTAATAAAACCAATCAGGATCTGCAGGAGGCCTGTCTGCTTGAGAACCGGTTTTAGCATAATAAAAGTAAGACTTGGGCTCTATGATGCCAGATTTTTTTAGATATTCCTTTAGCTCTAAAATCAGATCATCGGCTGGAACATCATAAACTGTAGGCATGACAGTACATACAATTAAAAGTCTTCATATAAACTTATCGATGATAATTAAACCAAAGAAAAAAATGGAAAAAACAAATAATCATTATTATATTATAAATTATGTTTTACAGGAACTTTTGCAGCCTCTTTTCTGCATCGTCCCAGTTTACTAGGTTCCACCATGCATCAAGGTAAGCGTTTCTGTTGTTCTTGTACTGCAGGTAATAGGCATGCTCGAACTCGTCAACTATGAGCACTATAGGAAGCTCTGCATAATGATTCATAAAATGGTTTTCTATGGTTATGAAAAGAAGGTTCTTTGCTTCTGTATCATAATATAGAGCCGTCCAGCCTGTTCCTGGAAGAGATTTTTGGGCTTCTGAAAAAACTGCTTTAAATTTGTCGAAACCGCCGAACTGATTATCAATGAGATCTGCGATCTTTCCTCCTGGCTTTCCTCCACCTTTTCCTGCGGGCGCCATGTTATACCAGTATATTGTATGAAGCTTGTGGCCATTAGCGTTAAAGGTTAGACTCCTTACGATGCCCTGCATGTCGTAGCCAGTTACCTCTCCTTTCAAAACCTTTTCAAGCTTGTCTAGGGTAGTGTTAAAACCGTTTACATAACCCTTATGATGCCCGTTATAATGAACGTCTATTATTGAAGCGCTTATGTAGGGCTCAAGCGCATCGATTTTGTAAGGAAGTGGAGGAAGTTCGTACTTTTTAAAACCTATTGATTGGCTCATTTATTATTTTTTTATTAAAACCAATAATTAAGCGTTGTTAAAACATTTTTAACAAAAATAGATTTTGAGGACGTTTTTCAGAAACCATTAGCCTGAAAATTAAAATAATTTTAAAAACGCTCAAATAGAATCTGATGCCTTAAGCTTTCTCTTTACCCTGCCACCGCAAACCGGGCAGACCTCTATCCTGTTTTTATAAATCCTCCCGCAAGAAGTGCACCTGTAAATCCAAGCATATTTCTTTTTTATTTTGTTCACCTTGACGCCTTCAAATTCTATACCAAGGTTGCTGAGCGTGTTCTGAAGCTCATAGTCGTCAGTATAGACGATTGATCCTCTGCCCATTTTTTTAGCGAGCACTATGACAGAAATATCTGCATCAGAAAGCCTCTCAGAGCTTTTCAGAATATTTCTTTCGTTTTCTATCTCTTCATTGTTTATCTCCAATACCTTCAGTTTTCCTGACCTGAGATAGCTGTTAATAATTTCCCTTTCAACTGGGGATTTTACTTCGTCTAGAACGTGGTATGTGGTATAGAAAAGCTCACCGTTGATTAGGTTTATCTTGAACAGACCGGCTGCGTCGAGGATCTTCTTTGCCATACAATAGAAATCTTTTCCCGATGCTCAAAAACTCTCCGCAGTTTTTGCTTCAGAATGCTCAGAAAAGGAGATATTTTGCTTTGCAAATAAAACATCAGGTGAGGCTGGACAAAGATTATGCAGCTTTTACTGAGGAGTGCCCAGCAAACCCTTTACCGCATCTGATTATTACCGAGGGAAAGAAAAGTTTATTTTATGAGAAAAAACCCCTTACTGTTACCGTTTATCTAACAAGAGAGTGCAACCTTAGATGCATAACCTGCTATTTTTCAGCAGGAAAAAAGGAGAAAGATGAACTATTATACAAAGATTGGTTAAAAGTGGTCAGAAAGTTAGCAGATATAGGCACTACATACGTTTACCTACTGGGAGGAGAACCCCTTTTACTTCCTTTAAAACAGCTCACAGCAATAATAAAAGAGATAAAAGATAACGGTATGGCACCGAGCCTGAGCACTAACGGGTTTATGTTGAGCAGGGAAGTCGCAAGCTCATTGAAAGAAGCTGGAACTATGCAGGTCCAGCTTAGCATAGATGGCACCAGCAAAGAAGTTAACGATTTGATAAGGGGGCACGGATCTTTCGAAGCAGCGTTAAATGCGGCATCAAACTTGAGAGAGGAGGATCTTGATTTTTCAACGTCCATGACTCTCACCTCTTTAAACTATCAACAGGCTGTTGAATTCATAAAGCTGAGCGAAAAAATAGGGGCAAAAACGGCAACCATAATAGTTGCTCAAAAATTTGGAAGAGCAAAGGATTGGATAATCCCGAACAGGATTCAGGTTGCCAGGGCTTACGCTCAGATAAAAAGCTATGAAGCAAGCATACCTGTAATTCTTAACGGTTTCAGGTTTTACCTTGAAAACACTTACAAAGTAGGTTTAAATTCTATGCAAAAAGGGTTAGGGTCAGAAGCCAAATGCCCTGCAGGAAGGAGCAGGTTTGTGATTGGACCTAAAGGAGAAATCTACGGTTGCGAGCTACTTATGAACGATGAGTTTCTAGAAGGCAACGCATTAACGGACGATTTAAACGATGTTTGGGAGAAAGGCTTCAGGAGCTTTAGAAACAGAGATGTTCGTGAATGCAAAACCTGCCCTCTTTATTCTGTATGTGGCGGAGGATGCCCGGCGAGAACGTATGCGGCTTACAGGAGCTTGAATCGCATGGACCCATTGTGCAATCTGCAGAAAAAATGAATTGTTAACGTTTCATAAAAGTTTCACAAAGTTCCTTATATAACCGCTATCTTTTAATTTTGATAATGAGGCATAAGAGTGAGCTTTTGATAATGTTTCCAATTATTTTCGGAATGATAATATATCCAGCAATACCGGTTGGTGCAGCAAGCGTTACTGTTTTTGCATATCCTGGGAAGAACGTTGCAGAAATATATGTAAATGATACCGTTTACGCTGTTTTTCATTATCCCGCTGACAGCTTTTTCTCACGAATGCTAAACGGAACATCCTATAGCTATAGCGCAAGCATTAGCAACGTACCTCACAATTCGGAATTTTACCAGAATCTGCAGGAAGCTCTAGCCCATGAGCAAAACGACAACAATCAGGGGGACGAAGATAATGTTCAAAGCAACATCAGTGTTCTAAACGTAAGCGTTATAATGTCCAAGAAGTTTTTTGCCAACGAAACAGCAGCAACTTACGTTAAAAGCTCAATAATGATAATATGGGTTAGCGGGATATTCACAAAGAACGGATCAAAGGTAGTTGGGAACTTTTCTTGGAAGGCTTTTAAAATTGACAAACACCTTTACTTGATGGAAAACGGAAAGATGGAGGACATTAACTTTTTTGGGGAGGATTTTCATGACATGCTAGATATGCCGGAATTTTTACAGTTACCAGAGGTCTCAACGATTAATTTCTCAGAGTTCAACCAGCCTCTCAGTCAATGGAACAGAGTTTACAATTCTAATTCAAACATTACATTATTTACAAAATCTGTCTCAACACAGACAATTTATTCTGAAAACATTACTCTGAATGGAAAAAGCTATTCTTTAAAAGTGATTTCTGATCCAGCTTATACAATAGGCATACAGGGCTATGCCACAGCTGTAGGGGATGAGATATACGTAAGCCCAGCGCCCTCACAGTTTTCATCTTACGCTATCATATTTATAGCAAGCGTGTTTCTTATAGTAATAGCAGGAGCCGGCGTTTACTTGATACGCAGGAAAAGGTAGCTTTCTATTATCATAGCCTCGGGCGGGA
>CAYFFZ010000032.1:0-11282 GCA_964342655.1 uncultured Nitrososphaerales archaeon | reverse complement strand
TTAATTATTAGCAGGTTTGATGACAATTGATGAGGATACCTAGAGGGTTAAGGGATTATGATCCAGATCTTTACGAGAAGTTAGAAAAAATACGCGAAAACTTTGTTAAGCTTTCTAAAGCTTACAACGTAAAGCTTATGGAACCTTCATCGCTCGAGTTTTTAGAAACTCTTGAAGCAAAAGGCGGCGAAGAAATAATTAACGAAATTTACGCGTTCAAGGATAAATCTGGAAGAGACTTAGGGCTCAGATTTGACCTTACAGTTGGAATAACTAGGTATGTTTGTGAAAGGAGGGATATTCCTCTACCAATAAAGCTCGGTGCTTTTGCGAGCATGTGGAGGTATGATGAACCGCAAAAAGGCAGATACAGGTGGTTTTATCAATGGGATCTAGAAGTTTATGGGGATAAAAGTCCTGAATCATATGCAGAGGTGCTTTCTTTTACATACAGAATGCTAAAGGATTCAGGCGTAAAAAACCCTATAATTTTTATAAGCGATAGAAGGACCATTGAGGACGCTGTTAAGGAAGTCGCTAAAGAAAAATATAGTACGGAGCTTCTTAGGGCTATTGATAAACTCGGTAAAAAGACTCAAGAAGAAATAATTGTCGAATATGAAGAAAAAGGGTATGAAAGAGACCTTGTTGATAAAGTGCTTAAAATTTCTGAAGCTGGAGAGGACTCAGAAAACATTAAAAAATATATTAGACCGGAGCTTTTAAAACTAAAGGACATACTTAAATCTCTAAATGTGCCGGTCGATATAAATTTCAGGATAGTGAGAGGACTTGACTATTATACCGATATCGTGTTTGAAGCGTACGACAAAGAAAGCATCGATCTTGGGGCAATAGCTGGAGGGGGAGGTTATGATTCTTTGCCTGCACTGTTCGGTAGAAGCGACCTCAAAGCTCTAGGTGTGGCGGGAGGAGTTGATAGGCTCCTTTTGGCCTCAAACTTAAACCAAGAACCAGAGCCTTTGATTTATGTAGGTTACGTAGCTGAATTAAAAACAGAAGCCTTTAAACTTTCGGAAAAGCTCAGGGACGAAGGTTTTAAAAGCGACTTCGCACGCAAGAACAAACTTAATGATCAGCTTGCAGAAGCCGAAAAAAACCGTGCTTCTCTTGTTGTGTTGGTCCTTCCAAAAGAATTTGCAAAAGGCAACTATAAAATAAAGCTAATGAAAACCAGGCAGGAATTAGAAATTAAGAAAGAAGATCTTGTAAATGAGATTAAGAAAATTTTGCATGAAGGAAAGTCTCGGTAAAAGAACAATAAACCTCGTCTTTTAACACTTGGTAAATTTTTAAGCTTAACCAATGTTGTAGTACATACGACACCCTTCTCCGGTTAATCGCTTTCTAATTAGAGGCGGGAGCCGATTTCTCCCGCAATACTGTAGAATGGTGTCTATAAAGTTCAATATACTGATAAAAGGAGCAACGTGGTTTGCCTTTTTACAAACGGATTTCAGGAAAGGAAATTAAAGCGGCTGGCTTGTACCTCTGCTAAATCGTTCAACGAAATCAACTATTAAAGGAGACAACAGTTCTTCAATGATAGCAAAGTAAGCTTAAGGGAAAGCAAAAGTAGAAAACCTATCCTTGTAGTCAGGCAGGATAGGTACGAAATTAGGAGGATCACAAGTTAATCCTGAAAGATTTCAACCTGAAGATAGATTTCGCAGGCAGGTTAAGGCGGTACGGAAGCAAGGTAGGCTGGAGATCGTATATGAGTAAACGAGAACGTATGGTACGCGCATATACCTGTGGACGTGGGCGCAGAACAGACGAAGGAAGGTAATAAAAGCAAGCGCGTTGTAAATGGAGAAAGAAAGTCAATTGCGATGAAACAGGTTCTTCAGGGCGGAGAGGAGGTCAGATTAAATGTTCCCTCCAGTAACGAAGGCGACTGCTGTTGAATCCCTAGGCAGGTCGTATTTTTTCAGACCTGCATAAGCTGCTGCCCCTCCGAGTTCAGAACATACCTGAGCCAGTTTGTATATATCTTTTACAGCTTTAGTTATCTCTTTTTCGCTTACAGTTATGACGTCTCCTGCTGTTAGCTTTACTGCTTCGTTTGCTTGTTCAGCATAGGTAGGCATACCAACAGCGATAGCATCGGCGGCAGTCTTTACTTTTACTTTTTTTAGCTTCCCTGTCTTATAGTACCTGTAAAACGCGTCGGCGCCTTTTGCTTGAACGCCTACAATTTTAGGCATTTTGTCTATCAGTCCAAATAGTTTATACTCATAAAGTCCCTTATATGTTGCAGAAATCAAAGTTCCGTTTCCCACTGGCACAAAAACATAATCCGGTGGGTTGTAGGAAAGCTGGTCTATTACCTCAAAAATTACGCCTTTTTGTCCTTCTTTTCTGTAAAGGTAATCGCCTACTAAAAATGAACCTGTTTTTTGGGCGAACTTTTCAGCTTCAATTAAAGCGTTGTTAAAGTCGCCTTCAACTTGAACGATCTTACCGCCTTTATTCCTTATCATGTCTATTTTATTTTGATTTGCGCCTGAACCCACAAAGGTTATAGTCTCAAGGCCTGCAATTTCTGAATATGCTGAAATAGATAAAGCCATATTACCCGTAGACGCAACCACAAGTCGTTGATGGCCTAGCTCAAGGGCTCTTGTAACTTCAACCGTTGAACCCCTGTCTTTAAATGACTTTGTCGGATTGTCCAGCTCTATTTTAAGGTATACGTTTGGGCTTGAACCAACCTTTCTAAGTCTTGTTCCTCCTTCTCCAGCAGTTATAGGCCTTCTTTTAACAGGCATAAAAGGCCTGTACTTCCATTGTTTTATGAAAGCGGTCTTAAAATCAGATGGAATTTCGATAGTAGCATAATCGTACGTGACCTCTAAAAGACCGCCACATTTTTCACACCTTGGCCAAGCATAATCTGGATCGTATTTCTGCCCGCATTTTGTACACTTAAGATAAAATTTCATACACTTTCCTATTAAAAATCAAAGGATAAAAACTTTTTATGTTATAATTTAAAAATATTTCATGTTAGATGTTTAAATTTTTATGATTGTTCAAATCTAATGTATATCTTTTTTTCGTCCAGCTCATATTCTAAGTAATCCCCTGATTCTGGTCTTCCTGAAGATATTCTGAAATTCTTTACTCTTGTAAGAAAAGAAAGTTCGTTTAGCCTTTTTTCGACGGCTTTTATCACGTCTTCATCATCTGAATATATTTCAGCTTTCTCAAGGATATCTGTAGGATTGTAACCTTTTTCTTTTCTAGCATACTGAATACGCCTTGCGACATCTTTAAGATACCCCTCTTCTATAAGCTCTTTATCCCTGAGCAGGTTTATGATTACGAGCAAGCCTTTTTCCCAGGCTACTTCATAGCCTGGTTTAGAAACAAATTGAATCTCAACAGCTTGGTAAGGTATTGTAAAACCATCAATGTTCGCTTGCCCTTCTTTCATTATAGATTCTGCGATATCGAGAGGGTTTGAGCGTTCGATAAGCTCTTTTACCTTTATAGAATCCTTTTTAAAGAGCTTACCCAACTCGCCAACTATAGGCCTTACTTTCACCTCTAAAGGAAGTTCTTTTAAGCTTTTTACGAGCCGCACGGTTTTTATGTTTGCTATCTGAGATATCGTTGAAAGAATGTCTTCAGAAAGATCAAACGCAGAAAAGATTACAGCTTCGCTTAACGGCCAGCGCCTTTTTATTTTTGCCTTCATCCTAGCACTGTTTATGAGAGAAACAACATCCCATGCCTTTTCATATTTTTCTATAAGATCTTTGTTAAAATATCTTTCATCAAATGCTGGAAGCCTCTCCTTTAGTACAGAGTCTTTAATTTCAAAGATGTTCTCAAAAAGGTATTCAGTAGTATAAGGAGCAAGAGGGTGTAACAAAATATCGAGTTCCCTTAGAACTTTACCCAAAGTCCAGTATATACCAAACCTTCTCGTTTCTGTCTCTGGATTATCATTCCATAATTCATTCCTTATCATCGGAACGTACTTCTGACTGAAATCTTCTATTATAAAACGCTCCATTATTCTAGCCATTTCATTTAGTCTTTTCTTTTCATATGCGTCAATGTATTCTTTTTTAGCTTTCTGAAGCAACCCTAGTATCCATAGTTCTTTTTCAGTTAGCTCTCCTTTTTCTTTTTCTTCCCAGATAAAACCGTCATATTCGGAGTTTACTTTATAATATATGTGAAGGTTATAAAGCGTGTTTAACACTTGGAATGGTCTTTCCATCATTTCTTTTCTATCGAAACTCAAAACATCAACTGGATTTGCCTTCCATATAAGGTAAAATCTTACAAGATCTGAAGGGTATGTGCTAAAAAGGTCTCTTGCATAAACAACATTGCCTTTACTTTTGCTCATCTTTTCACCTTTTTCGTCTACTATCAGACCGGTAAAAAGGAAGCTTTTGTAAGGTGACCTTTCGTTAAATATGACTCCTTCCATTAGAAGCGTATAGGCCCATCCTCTGGTCTGATCGATGCCCTCTGTTAGAAACGTTACAGGAACAACTTTTTTATACTCTTCTTCAGTTAAAGAAGCGTAAGGCGCGGCTCCGCTGTTGTGCCATGTATCAAGAACAAAAGGCTCTCTGTAGGCTTCGCCGCCACATTTTGGACACCTTATCACGATCCTGTCTATCCAAGGCTTATGAAGCTCAAAATTAGGTCCATCTGGAAGCTTTATAGCGTTTTTTATTATTTCTTCCCTGCTGAAAAGGTATATTTTGTTGCCACAGTTTTTACAGATCCAAACTGGTAAGGGAGTGCCCCAGACTCTTTCCCTGCTTATACACCAGGGCTTTTTTTCTTTTATAATCTCAAGAAATCTATTTCTTGGCTGATCGAAATAATACTGTACTTTTGAAGCTTCTTCATAAGCTTTGTCTGCTATTTTAGGTATGTCATAAAAGTATTCCCTTCTTGCTAAAAATACTAACTTATGGCCTGAACGCCAGCATGTTGGGTAAATGTGCTTTATCTTCCCATATTTTACCAGTACCCCTTTACTCTCAAGATCTTTTGCAATAATGTCATCGGCATCTCTTACAAAAAGTCCTGCGTATTTACCAGCCTGATCGGTGAACTTTACTTGATCATCTATAGGATTAAAGACGGGCAAACCCCTTTTTTTACCAACTTCGAAGTCTTCTTCGCCGTTAGCAGGACTTAGGTGCACTATGCCTGTGCCTGTTGTGACATCAACAAAGTCCTCTGCAAAAACATAATACGCTTGTCTGTTGGCGAACATATAGTCCTGCGCAGGAACTAAATCCCGCAAAGCCGGAATGTATCTTTTTCCTTCAAGATCTTTGCCTTTTATTTCTCCTACAACTTCTGCTTTTATTCCTGTTTCTTTTAAGAACGTGTTTAAAGCCGTTGAACCAACGATCCACTTTTCTCCTTTAACGCTGACTATAAGGTACTTTTCATTCGGGTTTACTGCAACAGCTTCATCTGTAACCAAAGTAAAAGGCATTGTTGTCCATACTATAAGATAAAGGTCTTCATCGGTTAATTTTACCTTATAATACATGCTCGGGTCGGTTTCTTCTTTGTAACCCAGTGCAACTTCGCTGTTACTTAGACTTGTCTGACAGCTAGGACAGTAAGCCACAACCCTATAATCTTCATATAACAATCCCTTTTCATAAGCAGCCTTGATTATTTTCCATTCTCTTTCAATGTATTCATCTTTATATGTCCAGTAAGCTTTATCATAGTCAAACATAAGCCCAAGCTGTTTGTCAACGTCTCTCCAGATTCTATTATAATTATGTATTAGTTCTTTGCATTTAGCTACGAGTTTGTCTTCCCCTATTTTGTTTAGAACTTGGTGTTTGTTGCCTGTTATTCCGAGTTCTTTTTCAGCCTCAAGCTCAACGGGAAGTCCCTGTGTATCCCATCCGGCTCTGAAAAATACCTTATTACCTTTTAAAACTTCCATCCTGTAAAACAAATCCTTTATGACCCTTCCTCTAACGTGCCCAATATGAGGCTCGCCGTTCATAGTTGGAGGGCCTTCTATGAATGTAACTAAGGGTCTCTCTTCAGAATCTATTTCTTTTCTTGCTTTTTCCCACTTTTTGAAAATTAAATCCTGCGTGCCTTTGAAGTCTTTAAACGGATTTTGAACTTCCATTATTCACAATAGTTTGATAGATTCTATATAAAAATTTGGTGCTTAGCTTGTTTTTATATGAAATGATGATTAAATCTACCTGATTTAACCGCAAAAGCAAAAATTTATTGTTACTTATGTTTTTAACGCAGTTTTGTGCTTATAATAATTTAGGTGCTCCTAACATAAAATTTAATTTTTAGAATGATTCTCTGGAAGAACATTTTTATAATTTTTCGTGTAAAAGAAATTTATGGAAAAAGTAGGATCTGTAAATGTAAAACTCATTAAGGGAGATTTAACAGACTCAGAATGCGATGCTATAGTGAACGCCGCAAACGCCTTTTTAAAGCATGGCGGTGGGGTAGCATATGCTATCGTTAAGAAAGGAGGGTATTCAATACAGAAAGAAAGCGATGAGTTCATCAAGAATCACGGTCCATTAAAGAAAGGAGAGGTTGCTTTGACTTCTGGTGGAAAACTCAAAGCAAAATATGTCATTCATACCGTTGGGCCCATTTATGGAGAAGGGGATTATAATGATCTTGTGCTGGCTTACAAAGCGGCCTTGGAAAAAGCGTTAGAGCTTAATTTAAGATGCGTGGCCTTTCCTGCTATTTCAACGGGCGCTTATGGGTTTCCCTATGAAGATTCCGCCAAAGCTTTTTTAGAAGCTTTAAAAAGCGTAAAAGATGGTTCTCTAAAAGAAGTAAGGGTATACCTCATAAACGATGAAGCTTACAATGCGTTCAAAAGGGTATTTGAAGTAAGAAAAATTTGATATAGGCATATTATATAATTTCCCTTTGCCATAAGAAAAAATAAAATAAAGGGCGAATTTAATATGACGCATGAGACCCATTAAAGTGGATAAAGAAAATGTCTGGGTGCTTGACCAGAGACTCCTTCCTACACGGGAGAAATGGCTTAAAATTGAGTCAGCTGAAGATGCATATAGAGCCATAAAAACAATGGTTGTAAGAGGGGCACCTCTTATAGGAGTTGTAGCCGCTTATGGACTTGCTTTAACTGCCAAAAAGATTAAAGACATAAATGAATACAAAAAGGTTGGAGAATGGTTAAAGACAGCAAGACCAACCGCAATAAACCTCATGTGGGCTGTTGATCGCATATTAGATGCGCTTAAGAACGATGTTAATTTTGAAAAAGCTTGGGAAGAAGCATCAAAAATATTCAATGAAGAGCTTGAAAATGCACGGAAGATAGGGGAAAACGGCGAACCTCTTTTTAAAGATGGAGATACTGTTCTTACGCATTGTAACGCAGGTGCTCTTGCAACAGTAGATTATGGAACCGCTCTAGCCCCATTAAGGATTGCTAAAGAAAAAGGCAAGAACCTCAAAGTTTTTGCTACCGAAACAAGACCTGTCATGCAAGGTGCGAGGCTCACCACATACGAACTCGCAAAAGATGGCTTTGATGTAACACTCATTGCTGATACTGCAGTTGGATTGACTATGATGAAAGGCTACATAAATAAAGTAATTGTAGGCGCTGATAGAGTTCTTAAAGATGGGACAACTTTAAACAAAATAGGTACCTTTCAAGTTGCAACCCTTGCTAAACGTTTTAACATACCATTTTATGTGGCTCTCCCCAGCTCCACTTTAGATTTAAAGAGCAAAGTTGAAGACGTAGTTATAGAGGAAAGACCACCAGAAGAAATATTTTACATTAAAGGAAAAAGGATCGCCCCGCGAGGAATAAAAGCGTTCAACCCAGCTTTTGACATAACTCCACCTGAGTTGATAACTGCTATAATAACAGAAAAAGGCGTTTATTACCCCCCGTTTAAGTTTATATAAGGGCCCGTAGCTCAGCCAGGATAGAGCGTCGGCCTTCGGAGCCGGAGGCCGCGGGTTCGAATCCCGCCGGGCCCGTAAACATTTATTTACCCGGTTTTTTCTAAAATAATTTAAAATATGGTTGCAATAGTTGAGTCAATTTCGTTGTTAATTTCGATAATAGCGACCGCGATGATTGCTTTTACAAGTTTTTATGGTTACCTTAAAGTAGAAAGCAAAACCCTGTTAAGAGAAGGTATAGCGTTTTTGATAATAATGCTGGGGCTGCTCAGCGACTTTATTACTCCTTATCTAGGTTTTTATTTCGAAGCTGTAGGGTTCCTCTTGATAGGATTAGAACACATAAAGGAACTGAACGAAAACCTGACACCTCTTGTAATAATTCCTTATATAGCAGGCGGAACGATCGCTATATTCTTTTCACTTTACGCAGGTATTGAAACTCTTATATATTATCAGAAAACAAGAAGGTTAACAAACCTCCTCGTAGGGACTGGGTTAATCCTAGTTTCTTTTTCGATATTTATGCAAATTATAACCTATTTTACGACACTGGGTTATATTTTTCAGGCTCTTGGTTATTTAATAATGCTAAGCTCATTGGTGCGCTAAAATGAGGAGCCGGATACGAATAATAGCGGACTTGCTTCTTACGCTTGAACAATCAAACGATGGGTTAAAGATAACAGAACTTGTAAGGAGGTCTAATGTACCTTATGTAAGATTAACAGAAATACTGGACGAACTTGAAAAAAAGGGTTTGATAAAACAAACAAACGGGGAAGAAGGAGAGGTTTATTTCATAACGCAAAAAGGAATCAAATTTTTAAACGAATATAGAAAATTTTCAAAATTTGCAGAAGGTTTTGGGTTCGAGATTTAATCCTTTGCTAAAGTTTCAAATATAACTCTCCCTATATTCATAGCAAATTCTTTTAGCTCATCAGCTGTATACATTTTTGTTTTTTTGACAACGCTGTCGCTTATCATTAGAACGCAAGCGGACCGTATATCTTTGATCTGTGAAAGAGTTAAAAGAGTTGCGCATTCCATTTCAAGAGAAAGAATGTTATATTTTTTATAAGTTTCCAAAGCGTTATCCAGAGTATAGAACGCGTTCTTTGAAAATACCTGCCCTAGATACGTCTGTATTCCTTTATCCTTTAAGTTCTTGTACAAGTTATAAGTTAACTTAAGGTCTGGAGAAGGCGAAATAACAATGCCGCTCGAATGTTCGTTAAGAGCTCCTCCAGGAGAATAACTGGCGCCTGTTGCAACTACAGCATCTCCTATGTTCATTTCTTGAAGTAGTGCCCCACTTGTGCCGAACCTTACTACCCTTCTTATTCCGAGCTGTGCAAGTTCTTCAAACAAAGTTGAAATTGAAGGGCCACCTATACCGTGAGAGGCCACGGTTATAGGATGCCCTTTAAAATTTCCCGTATAAACAACATAACCTTTTTTAGCACTTATTTCCTTTGCTCCTTCTAAAAGAGAGGAAAGCTGTCTGACCCTTTCTGGATCCCCTGACATAACCACATCTTCAGCTATATCACCTTTAGCGGCATTTATGTGAACCGGCATACTAAGAATAATTAATTTGCATTAATATAAATTTTAGACGAACTTGGGCCTCTTAGAAATGTATTTGCTTAAGGAGAGCTTTCTTTTTGGCATGCCTGCTTGAAGTTTTTCAAGAAGAGAAATGAGATCTTCAACGCTCATTTCGAATGAAGGTTCTTTACCTATTTGAGCTCCAATCCTGTTAACTACGTTAAGTTTTCCGCTTTTAGCCTCTTTAGCACCTACTACAACCAGGATAGGAATCCAATCGCTTTTAGCTTCTGCAACTTTTTTCCCTAAAGTTATGTCTCTGTCATCTATAGAGACTCTGAAACCCTTTTCATCAATTTTATCTGCTATCTTTTCTGCATAACTTAGATGTTCAGCACTGGATACTGGCAAAACCCTTACTTGTTCAGGCGAAAGCCAGAAGGGCAATAGAGGCACGTTTCCTTGTTTTTCTTGCCAGGCGGCGGATTCAAGCATAGAAGCTAAAGCCCTTTCTATGCTTCCAAAACTCGAGGCATGAATTATTATCGGTACAAACACTTTTTTGCCTTCTTCGTTCATATATGTTAAGTTAAACCTTTCCCCATTCTTTACATCCCACTGAACAGTAGAAATTTGAAGATTGTTACCGTCTGGAAAGATAGCCTGAAATTCGTTCTTAAAAGCGTAATAATGGGTCATGCGGTTCATTAGCTTAAAGAAAGCCGGCTTTTTAACATCTTTGAGTATTTGTTTAAACAGGTCTTTATATTTCTCATAATACGTGTCTACTATTTCAAAACCGAGAACCCAGTGTTCTCCAGATATTATATCATTCATGAGCTTTGCAAAGAGTTTGGAAAGCTCATAATACTCTTTTCTGGCTATTTCTTCGCTATGACAAAAAGCATGATGGTCGGTCATGAGGAAACTTCTAACTCTCATCAAGCCTACAACTTCCCCGCTCTGCTCTTTACGAAAACATTGCGCTTCCTCGTAAACCTTGAAGGGCATTTGCCTATAGCTTAGACTTACCTTCTGCACAAAAGGAAAAGCGCCAGGATCGCTTGCAAACCTGAGGACCATGTTTTCGCCTTCTATTTTGTAATCTCTTTCATGAAATTCTCCTTGTAGAAGGGCTATAGCTTCTACATCCGTTCTGTATATTAAAGGATTCTGCATTTTTATTGCGCCCCAGTTTAATGCTAACTGTTCTGCATAATCGAGTATCAGATCCCTGATTATAACGCCTTTCGGGAACCATTTAAGGTGACCTATGTCGCTCTCTGGACAGTAATCTACAAGCTCGAGCTTTCTCATATATTTAATGTGGGCGGGTTCTTCTTTGTGTGTCTCTTTACCTATAAGCTCGTTTTGTACAAACCTTTTTAAAGCGGGGTTTTTGTTTAGTACTTCGTATTCTTCAAGCTTATCCTTAAATATTTCGTACTCGTTGCCTTCTTCGTCTATTACGAAAAATCTGTAAAACTTCTCTTTTGGTGTAAATCCTGCTTTTTTACCCTTTTTAGCTTTATACGTTCTTAAACTTTCAGCTAGAGGATGTCCTTTTATTTGAATACTGTAGCTTTTATTCCATCCAAAAGGAGCTTTTATAACATTTATGCCATTCTTTTTAATATACTCCGCTAATGCATTATAAAGCTTTATGGCTTGCGATGTAGGCAGCAGTTCGTCGCTCAAATGCGCATAAGGATAAAGAACCAAGTCTTTTCTGCCTATTTTTGACATATAATCCGAAA
>CAYFFZ010000031.1:0-12058 GCA_964342655.1 uncultured Nitrososphaerales archaeon | reverse complement strand
GAAGTAAAGAATAGATTTGTCGCCAAAAAGAACATAGAGCTTGCCGCTATTATTACGGGAAGTTGAAGCGCAACCGAACTTTTCATGCTTTTGAGTATCTTAAAATCGCTTAGCCTAGGAGCTCTAAGCGTCATAGCTGGCCACTTTAATATTCTGTGGAGGAATAGGTTAAAGTTTCTGACTTCGCTCCTTCTTTCAAAAGCTATGGGTGGGTCCTTTACATAAAGATAATTAAACAGAAATGCGAGTATTAAGTATGTAATTATTATATAAAGTCCATAAAATATAGGAAATTTTATTGAAACTATTATTGTGGGTATCATTCCTACTATGTAACCTGTAAGCATAAACATAAAAGACCAGGAGTTCCCCTGGCCCCACATGTTTTTTGGTAATGTTTCTGTTAAAAGCAATCCTATTACCGGTATTGCAAAAGAGAAGCCAAACGAAAAAAGAGTTGTGGCTATTATGACTCCTGCAACTGTTTTTACAAAATACATTATAAAGAAGGCGATAAGTGTTATGCTTAGGCTTACCATTATCAAGTTTCTTCGCATTCCTGTAACGTCAGACAATCTGCCACTTAATATAGAAGTAAAAATAGGAACTATGTTATAAAGAGCTAATGCATAGCCAACCTCAATCACGTTACCTCCTAAGTAGAGTATGTAAAGTGGTACAATGTTAACAACAATTTCTTGTGCGGCGTAATAAGGTATGAGGAAATTGAACCAAGCTGGCCTCTTTGCAGATGGTTGCATCATTTGACACCTCGCAAAGTTTTTTTATTGTTCATTTTAAGATATCACCCTTAACAAGTAGCGTATTATATCAACTTCTGTAATAACGCCAACCAATTCCCATTTTTCATTTAAAACAAAGATATGATCTTCTTCCGATCTCAGCATCAGCTCTATGGCGTCTTTTAGCTTTGATTTTTCACTTATGGTTAACCCCTTTTTGATTTCGAGTTCAGCAAGAGGAAGAGATCTATAACGGTCTGGAAGAGTTGCTAGATATTCTATAGAAATATAGCCCAGAAAAACTTTTTCTTCATTAACAACTGGTAAAGTCTTTATTGTTTTTTGTCTCAAAAGGTTAAACGCATCTGAAACCGTTTTAGTGTGTTCGATGTAAACAGCTTCTTTATTCATTATTTCGCTCACGTTTATTTCTAATACTTCAGGAGATGTTTTTAGTGCTTTTGTATAAAACCGCTCGAGCGCAAAAGTGCCTTTGTCTAATTTGTTGGATGGTTGGTATTCATAGATAGTAAACTTATAACTTATAAAATAACTTGTAATTGATGCTATAAGAAGAGGTATAGCTATGCTCCCACCAATAAGCTCTAGCATAAAAGTAACTGGTACAAGTACAAGCTTGTTAACGCCGGCTGCCATTGTTGCCATCCCAAGCAGGACAAAAACTACCAAGTACTTTGGGTAAATTAAATACCCGGTTATATATCCGAACAAAGCGCCTATTTCTATGCTAGGAAGCAAAAGGCCACCGCTCGCCCCGAAGTTTATAACAGACGAAACGCTTACTAGCCTTGCAATTAAAATTAATATAGCAGCAAAAATGCTCAGTTTCATATAGATGGTGTTATTAAGAAGTAAAAACCCGGGTCCGATCGATGGTTGAATAATGTAGCCCAAAAAGCCTACCAATAAACCACCTATAAGTATGAGCATTGGAAAGCTAGCCAACTTCATTAAACGCTGAGCCAAATAAGTAAACCCTTTATAGATATTTATAAATGCTATTGAGAAGATCCCAGAAAGTACTCCAAAACCTAGGGATATCGCTATCAAAGTCATAGAAGTTCCTGGGATTTGTATGTTTTGTACAAATATTATTGATGGAGTTTTTAGAACGAACGACGTAAGATAAGCCGTAGCTGAAGACAGTGCCGACGGTAAAAAGGGGTCTTTTTCTAGATCTCCTTTATACGGCAATTCTAGAGCTAGTAAAAAGCCGCTTATAGGAGCTTTAAACAAAGCAGTAAAACCAGCCGCCAAACCAGTTAAAAGAACAGTATTGCTTCCTATGTTTACTTTAAACATATCTTTGATCTTCTTTGCTATGCCGGTTCCTAGCATGGTTGCACCGCCTTCTGGACCCACTGGAGCGCCAAAAGCAAACGACAAAAACGAAGATAGAGAGTAAATAAGCGATTCTTTGAATGAAAGCGATGCTGGAGAGGTATGGTAGTACTCGAGTATTATGTCAAATGAATCCTTTGGCCTTCTTCTTAAAAACATTCTGAGAGGAAGGCTGGACAGAATTATACTTAGAAAAATAAAAGAAAATGAAAGTTTTGGGACTTTAATCAACGCTTCTTCAAATATTTTCCAGAGACCATAAAATATATAAAAAGAAATTGAAACAGCTAAACCGATTAAGATGCCCATTATCAGCGGGGCTATCCAGACATTTATTTCTTCCCAGCGGAATTTTGATATCATTTTAACATATACTTACCTATTTACCTTTCTTTTATTTAAATTTCAAAAAAATCATAAAAATATAGATTGCTACTTCCCCAGAATTCTGTAAAGCGTTGTTCCACAGACTGGGCAAACTCCTTTTATAGCTTTCCTTCCGTTCTTCAAAGTTATCTCTTGTGGGTTTTTGATTTCCCTTTTTGCTCTGCATTTAACGCAATATGCTTCTACCATTTTTGATCCTTACACATAAATATCTAACCCTCTATTTAAAAACGTTAGCATAATAAAGTTAGATTTTTTGTAAATTTATTTTAAACAGAACAATACTTGCGCCAAGCTTTTTCATAAATTTGCCCGTTCCTTAGCATTACCATTATTATTCTTACTGCGTCTTCGTCAGTGAACTTTCCTGTTTTAACCAGTTCTTCTATCAACGTTTTTTCGTCAACAGGTTCATTGTTTGGGCCGCATAGTTTTTTTATTGTTTCGAGCGCTATCTGTAGTTTGTTTCTTTCGCTTGCGGGTTTGCCTTGCAATATGCCTCCTATGTCTATTTTTTTGCTTCTTACATCCAACCCTACCGTTTCGAGCATGTTTTTCACTAAAGCTATTGCTCTGTCTGCGTCTTCTTCATCAGCAATACTCTTTAATAATAGCCTTGCTCTTGCTAATGCAAGCCTTATTAGGGTTTCTAACTGTCTCGCGGTTATCGTTATGGTTCCTTCTTGGCTTAAAGATCTCATCTGAAGATAGAAATCTTTTATTTTCTTAGAAGCTTCTTCGCTAAGAGACGGGTTTACTCTTTTTGTGTACGCTATATATTTTCTTAAAAGCATAAAATCTATAGGAGGCGCAACTTTGTAGGAACTTTTCCTTCTTATTTCAAGTATGTGCTCTGCGAGCTTTTCGTCGCCTTCCTTATCTGGAACGTCCCTCACTACATATATAAGATCGAACCTCGTCAAAAGGGGTATAGGTAGGTTTACGTTCTCATAAAGGTTTTTATAAGGATCATATCTCCCGAAAATTGGATTGGCTGCAGCTAATATTGATGTTCTAGCATTTAGCATCGCAACTATTCCTCCCTTTGCAACGCTGACCGTTTGTTGCTCCATAACTTCATGGAGAACGCTTCTATCTTCGGGTTTCATTTTATCAAACTCATCAATACAGGCAATGCCTTGGTCTGCAAGAACTACCGCTCCAGCCTCAAGCATCATCATGCCGTTGGTTTCCTTGACTACGGCGGCCGTAAGCCCTGCTGCTGTGGAACCTCTACCGCTTGTATAAAGAGCTCTTGGCGCCAATCTGGAAATGTATTTTAAAAACTCCGATTTTGCAGTTCCAGGATCTCCTACGAGTAATATATTTATGTCCCCTCTTAAGGTTTGCCCATCTGGAAGAGTTACTTGGGGGGATCCAACAGCTAAAAGCAAAAGCGCTTCTTTGATGTCCTCATGACCATAAATTCCTGGCGCTATAGAGTTTTTTAAAATTTCATAAGCGTTTGGGCTTCTTGCTATTTCTAATATCTTTATTTCGTCTTCGGGTGTTATTTCTATTTTTTCGTTTCCTCTGGCAAGTTCTTCAATCCAGAGCCCCTGTAGTTTAATCTTAAATAGGCTCTGTTGTACGGTCCTTCTTCCCTTTTCTTGATCAGCTCTTATTATTCCCGTTACTACTATTCTGTCTCCCGGTCTTGATATATTTACCAGATCGCCATCTATTTCAATATCAATGTACTGTGGCAGCTGGCCGGCCGGAAGCTCTTCTGGCAATTCTTGTATTCTTATAACTTGATAATCTGTAAACGTGCTTTTTGTTTTATCCAGCTCTAGGTTTTTCTCGCCACATTCTGCGCATTTTGCAGGTTTTCTTAAAACGGTATCTGATTGTAGCACATAATTTGTATGCCCAAGAGGACATACAAATGCTGCGACCTTTATCAAAGGCATAACTTCCGATGTCCTGACTACCATCCCTCCTATTGAGACAAGTTTATCGATGTATTTTGAACTCACGTTTCTTAAATTGAGCCTATCTGTAAGGCCTCTAATTCTTACCCTGAATTCATCTTTTATTTCTTCTGCATAAGCCGGATTTTCAACTTTTAATGTGTCAAAAGCAGCCTTATTAAGCTCTTCAATGGTTGCATCCGGCGTTTCAATCAACATTATCGCCAGATCTGGGTCGAACTTGAGTATGTCTTGATAATCTATTACTATAGATTTTCTACCGAGGGACGCTAACTTTGCAATTTGTTCTCTGTATTTATATTTTCCATCGGGCGTAGATATACTCTTTAAAAATAATTCAAACTGATCATAAAGTTTTGATTGTGTGTAAACCATTACCCATCACTGAAAACACTTGAGTACCAACTTTCCAAATCATTCTTAACTTTTTCATAGAGAACCGTTTCTTCAGGCGTAAGTAATGTCGCCAACTTATCAAGTTCGATACCTTGAAAGGCCATCTGAATAATTTTGTTTATTCTTATTTTAATCAAATCATAAACATACATTTTTATCTTTTGGTCATCTTTTTTTAACCTAATATAGAGATTAAATTTTTGGTAAAAATCTTGGGGAAGAGGCCCCAATTGGTGCTGCCCTAATATCTTTTCTTTATTTATTGCATTGAAAACTTCGGCTTCAAAATCTTCTAATCCTACCTTTATCAGGCCTTGTTCGACCAGCGTCGGAGCGAGCCACAACCCTACATCGATTATCTCGCCTTCTTTTGGTCCATTAATTTTAATATAATCAAACTTAAAATCGGTTCTATCTTTTGTAAACTCTGCCTTAATATAATTAAGCGCTCCTAGCCTTTTAATCATAAAAAGTCTTTCTTTTAACTCGCTCGACATTTCATTAAATTAACATAAAAAGTAGAATATATTTATTTAGTTAAAACCGCAGTTAAAAACATCACGTTTATAAGCAAATTTGTCTTTGCTAGATAATGAAATGTTCAGAATGAATAGGGATATGAGAAGGATGCTCGAAAAAATGGGTGTTGAGATAAAGGAACTTGAAAACGTAAAAGAAGTTATAATAAAAACCGATAAAGAAGAATACCTAATAAAACAGCCGTCAGTTAACATTGTAAAGATGCAGGGCGCGCTCAGCTTCGAAATAATGGGGGGAGAATTGACAAAAACACAGCTTGAGTCTAAAGAAACAGCTACTTATGAAATAAAAGAGGATGACGTGCTTTTAGTGGCTAGAGAAACCGGAGTAAGTAAAGAAGAAGCTGAAAAGGTTTTACGAGAATCAAACGGGGATATAGCCCTTGCAATTTTAAAACTGCAAGAAAGGAAAAGTTCTAACGTTTAAAGCAGTTAATTTACTTTTTAGATTTAGTTGTTTTAAAATCTATTTCTATACTTACAGATTGAGGTATACTGAGCTTTGTTATCTGCGCCATAACTCTGTCATTATAAGGAACTTCTATCAACCTTCTGTGCAATCTTAATTCCCATTTATCAAATGTGTGTGTACCTTCACCAGAAGGCGCTTTTCTCGTTACAATGAGCAGCTTTTTTGTCGGTAATGGAATAGGCCCGCTAACTTTAACCCCTATTTTTTCAGCCATATCTTTGATAGAATTGCTTACGTTTTCTAGATCTTCCAAATTATTTGACATCAATTTTATCCTAGCTATTTGTTCCATCCTAATATACCAAAAGACATCTATTATATTTATTTTACGCGTATCTTGAAGTTTAGCCTATCTTCCCAGCGTTGAAAGCATCAACGAACTCATTGTAAACGTCTATATATTCTTGGGATGTAACTGGTTTTTCATACCTTAAACCGCAGTTACCACATACTACAACCCATTTATCGTCTTGTTTTTTTACTATTACTGAGATCGCCCCGCATCGTGGGCAGCGTAAGATCTTAGGTAAGACCTTTTTTACGGGCTTAATCACTCTTCTCTTTTTTCTTGTCATGATTTCCTTTTTAAAAAAGGGACTATTAAGTTTTCTTTTTAAGTATGAAAAACTTAATTAAAATAATTAAAAATTTGGAAAGAGAGAAACCTTTTACCTGTATGATTTTTGTTCCCTTCTTCTTGCGCCAGGCCCACCGAACTTCTTGGGTTCTTTCTGTCTTTTATCTCCTATAAGCAGATGGCGATCGTAACTCAATATCTTTTCCTTTAAACCTTTTTCGTCTTTAAAGTAATCTACAACAGCACGAGAAACTGCTATCGCAGCTGCATATGCCTGTCCAATTGGCCCTCCACCCTTTGTTCTTATCTTTATATTAACTGAAAACCTCTTATCTCCTATTAGTTTTATTGGAACACTAACTACCGACTGGAGATATTCGGGTAGCGTCTCTAATAGCATACCGTTATATCTCACTACTCCGGTTCCTGGCTCAATCCTTGCAAATGCCTTTGCTTTTTTCCTTGAGCCTGAACGTATCTTTGTTAATCTGGTTTTAGTTGACATCTCCGCTCCACCCTAACTCTCTAGCTAGTTCTCCTAGCATTATATAATCTGTTGGGAACCCTTTAGCTATGGCATCTTCAGGTTTATCAAACTTGACAGCGTTAAGTTCTTGAGGAACGCCGTGGAAAACCATCAAGTTTTTAAAGGCGTTTCTCCCTTTTGGCTTCCTGTAGGGGAGCATTCCTCTTACTACTCTTCTGAAAATTCTATCAGGTCTTCTATAGTGAATCGGGTTGTGCTTTGGGTTTATAAGGCTGTTTATCTCGAGTTTTTTCTTCCATTCTTCGATTATTGCGCGTCTATCGCCTGAAATTAGTATTTTTTCTGCATTAACGACATATACTTTTTTTCCTTGTAAAAGCATTTTGGCTATTTCGCTTGCCAGTCTTCCCATTACAAGCCCTGCACCATCTATATAAATTATATCATTATTTGACAATTATTATACCACCTTGATCTTTGTATTTTTCGGCAAATGCATCTATTAAAAGCGCTTCTCCGCCCGCTTTATTTATTTTTTCTCTTCCTGCTTTTGAATATGAAAATGCGCCCACATGAATTTTTTTAGTTAAAGATCCGCCACCTAGAACCCGGCCAAGTACTATGACGTATGCTCCATCTGGTACAAGCCTTTCTAATTTAGATACGTTTACTACATGATTGGGTTTGTTTTTTTCTCCCACTTTATATACAGCCCTCCATATTGGTCTCTTTGTTTCTCTATAAGCGTTTTTGAGGACTTTTAAAGTTTTTATTTTTTCAATCATAATGAATCTAACCTCTTTTCTATTTCATCTAAATCTTTAATTATTAAATTTGCGCTTTCGATAACGATATCTTTAGCTTCTAGCTGCCCTATGCTTTCTACCCCAAAAATATAGCTTCCTGGCTTTTCTATTATTTCCAAGCTATCTTTATCGACTTTAAGGCATTCTTCACAATAAGTACACGAATATGGGTTTTTTGCTACGAGATTTCCATCCGTTATTTCAAAAACATTTCTGGGGCAGGAATCTACTATTTTTTTAGCGTTTTCGGTTTTCGGATTCTTTATGTTTATTACCGGTGTAGGTTTAACAATCGCCTTTGACGTTGGACTGTACTTGCTGTGTTTTTTGCCTTTTCCAAGCCTAGCATATGCTTCAAGCTTTATGTTTTGTTTAGGTGCTAATTTTAATATTGGTATCTCATTAGAAACTGGTTTTACTTCTTTATCTTCAACTGGAACTAAATCACCTGAATACACCGTTCTTACAGAATCTTCTGCGCTTGCGTCAAGAACCAACATTAACTGCGCATCTTCCATATCTAAGTATTTCTTTGGTGTTTTAAGCGGTACAAGCCCTAATCGCTGGGCTAAACTTTCGTCATAAACTAAAGAGCTATTTTCAATAAAAACTACATCTTCTATAGCTAATGTAGGTACTTCTGACATCGCGTACCTTCTTAAACCATTCACTAAGTCTAATGGGTATCCTTCTACTTTGATAGTTAAATTTAATTTATCTTTTTCAAGAACTTCAACCGTCATTTAAGTTCTCCTTCCTCTCCTACCGCCTGGTGGTCTTGTGCTATCATGGGGAATTGGTGTAACGTCTTCAATTCTTCCTATCTTGAACCCAGCCCTTACAAGCGCCCTGATCGCAGCTTGTGCCCCTGGACCCGGTGTCTTCGATCCAGTACCTCCTTCTCCACGTACATAAATATGAAGCGCCGTTATGCCCTTTTCTTTAGCAACTGCCGCGGCGGCTGATGCGGCCTTCATTGCAGCGTAAGGAGACCCCTCAAGTCTATCAGCCTTAACGTGCTGTCCACCGCTGCTGAATGATATAGTTTCCGCGCCTGAAAGATCTGTAATATGAACTATTGTGTTATTAAAACTGCTGTAAATGTGGGCTATTCCCCATTTGTCTTCCTGAGTGCTTTGCTTTATGCTTTCACTTTCTTCTTTTTCCGCTGTTTTTTCTTCTGGGTTTTTTTCTTCGCTCATTCTTCTTTCACCTTTATAAGGTTCTCTTCTTTTCTGCTGACCAAATAACTTGGTCTGTTGATTATTCTATCCCCAACTATTACTTTTTTGTGTGCCACTATTTGTCTAGCATTATGCACGGTTTTTGCTAAGCCTTTTTTATAGACCATTGTCTGTAGCCTCCTTTCTAAAAGATCTTTCACAGTAAGATTTAGAATGCTATCTAAATTAAGCTCGCCTTCTTCTAAAAGGCCCATTTCATAAAGCCTATTTATAAGCACTTTTTCACGAGACTTTCTAATTTCTTCTGGAGCACCAAGCAACATCCTTGCCTGCCTTCTAATGTTTGAAATAATTGTAGCCGCTTTCCAAAGCTCTTTTTTATTTTTTAATCCGTATTCTCCTACGAGCATAAGTTCTTGCTGTAGTGTTGCCCTATCCCACGGGTTACGGGGCGTTGTGTAAGTTTTTTTAGGTTTCTTAGGGTCTCCCATTTACTTTCCCTCCTTTTCTTTCTCTTTTTCGGGAGCTGCCTGCTGGGCTGCTTGCTGGGCCTGTGCTGCTTGCACGGCTTTCTTTCTAACTCCAACAGTGAGTCCTTTTCTTCCAGTAGTACGCGTCCTCTGTCCTCTAACCTTTAAGCCTAGCGAATGTCTGAACCCACGCCAACTGTTCATAAGCTTCTCCCTTTCAATATCATCTTTTATCTTTAGCATTAGGTCGCTTTCAAGCAAATGCAAATCTTGCCCTGTCTCTAAATCCTTTCTCCTGTTCAACAACCACCCTGGCAGGTTAAGCGACCTTGGGTTCAATATGGCCCTTTCGAGTGTTTGAAGCTGAGCGTCATTAAGCCGACCTAATCTTATTGATGGATCGAGCCTTAACGCCCTTATTATTGCCAAAGCTAACGTGAAATTTAGACCTTTAATGTCGCGCAAAGCTACAAGTAATGGTTTGTTTCCATTAAGATCTCTTCCCGCCATCCTAA
This sequence comes from uncultured Nitrososphaerales archaeon, assembly GCA_964342655.1. Classification (GTDB taxonomy): domain Archaea; phylum Thermoproteota; class Nitrososphaeria; order Conexivisphaerales; family UBA164; genus CAYFFZ01. The sequence goes on along the minus strand of CAYFFZ010000031.1, from coordinate 2,186 downwards.
TAATTGCCCTAACCTGAGTTTGTGAAGACATCCGCTTTCGTTAATACGCACGATATTTATAAATCTGACTATGAACTTATGAAGTGATGACAGAATCTTATGATTATGAAGTTATTGTCATAGGTGCCGGGCCCGCGGGATCACTTGCGGCAGCAGAAGCTGCTCGCGCCGGCAAAAAGGTCTTGATTGTAGAAAAAGATACAGAAGTTGGAATTCCAGAAACCTGTGGTGGGCTTGTAAGCACAAGCGGGCTAAGCAACATAATTGAGGATACAAGCATAATAAAACGCAAAATAGACAGGGGCTCTTTAATTGTTAAAGACGCGTTGTTTGAGTTTTCGTTTGACAAGAGCAACTTAGTTGAAATAGAAAGACAGCTTCTGGATAAAAAGCTTGCAAGAATAGCTGTTAGAGAAGGCTCTGAACTAATTTTAGGATCCTACGCATTTTACAAAAAAGAAAACGGTGTAAATTTGGTTTACATAAAAGGCAAAAAGCTCACTGCCAAATACATAATAAACGCTGGGGGGAGCAGTTATTATTTAAAAAAAGAGGGAAAAGTTCTAGCAACTCAGTTTATGTTTGCCTTAAAAGATGGATATTATGATGGGATTGCAGTTTACATAAACAGGGAATTATACCCAAAAATGTTCGGCTGGTATATACCTTATGATGATGGGCTTGCTAAAGTTGGAGCGCCTGGAAGCCCAGATGTGGCAATGCTGGCCGTTAAAAAAATATTTGAAAAACTAAAGTTAAATGGTAAGGCAGTAAAGGTGTTAAGCGCTTACTTGATAAATGGGGGACCTTTTTATCAGCACAATACGCGTGATTATGTTATGGTAGGAGATGCTGGGGGACAAACTAAACCCACAACCGGCGGTGGTATAATTTTTGGAGGTGTTGGGGGAAAAATTGCGGGAAAACTGGCTGGAAAAGACGCCCTTGATACCTACAACAGCGAGTACTATGAACGTGGCCCCGGCAAGGATTTAATAAAACAGGTTAAAATTAAGGAGGTTTATGAAATGTTAAATGATTCTGCAATATTTAAAATTGCTAATGCTTTACATGAAAGAAACATAATTTTTATGGAAGATGAATTCGATTACCATTCTAAGCTAATTAAAAAAGCACTACAAGATCCAACGCTAGCTTTTAAGCTAGCAGAGATTATGCCATCCGTTGCATTTAGTTATTTAAAGTCGTTGCTGTTTAGTTGAATTATCTTCTTTCCCTTTTCCTGCGGCACAATTTTTAATCTTGCGTTTTCGAATTCTCTGAAAAATTCTGAACCGTCAAAAATACGATCCAAAAAAATCGCCAATGCCGCAACTTCTGAATGAGGTTGGTTTCCTATGGATATATTGTAATCAGAAAGCATGTATATATCAATGGGCACCTTTTCAGATCCTACAATAACCAACAGATCCTTGTTTTCTGTTTTTAGTCTGTCTAAAACTTTAGGTAGCGGTACGCCATACATAGTTAGATTTACGATGGTTTTACCGTTTTGTTTAGCATCATTGATTAAGCTTTTCCAGCTATCAACAAACTTAACAAAAAAATCGCCTCCCCACGTTTTGTTTACTTTTTGAATCGAAGACGCCACCTTTTCATCTTTATCGCCATAGATGTACATTCCAGAAGCGCCAAAAGCTCTTCCTACAAGGCCACAATGGGTGGTAACTCTTTTATCCCTCTCGGCTCTGTGAAAGAGCCTCAAAATTTCAACCTTCATTTTTGGCTTTCATTTCCCTTAAAACCTTTAAAGCATTAATATAATTCAAAGCTATAAGTGATGCTTTTTCATCATCTGCCTGCTGTTTTAAAACGTTAATGAGCCGTTTTAAAATTAGATCGTCTATTTCTTGAAGCCCAGTAGGTTTTATTTCACCTGCGCCCTCTAGTTCTTCTATGCTTTTTATGTTATCGCAGTTCGGACAGAAAGTTTTACCTTTATACTTTAGCATTATTCCTCCACATTTAGGACATGGTTCGGCGAGTAAGGTTCCTCCTCTTCGCATAACCTCAGCAACTAAAGCTCTTTTTTCTTTTGAAAGCATAAAACTATTTATTTTTAGTTCAATTTAGCTTTAACTTTAATTACTAATTATAGATAATATAATATTTACTAATGTTGTATTTTATAAAATAACATTCGTTTCGTTTCCACAATAGTTCAA
>CAYFFZ010000030.1:0-12595 GCA_964342655.1 uncultured Nitrososphaerales archaeon | reverse complement strand
TTAAAGCTGTTATATCTCCGGTTTTGACAGCAGTATTTATAAAAGGATAAAAATGGGTAAAGGCTAAGTTTATTGTGCAGAAGACGGATCTTATACTGTGGATTTCTGCTTCCATAATATATGGTTTATTGATTATTGGCCTAATTCTCGCGGTAATTGGAGTACTAATGTACATACCTCATCTCCTTAACTTTAGTCTTCTTGAACAAACCCTGCAGCAGTTCATAGCTGACGTCCTTAACCTTATCATAATTCTTGAGCTGATGGCTCTGGTTACCATGTATTACTCCAAGGAAAGGGTGAAGCTTGAGTACGCTCTGGATGCCGCCATAATTTTTCTTGTTAGAGAGATAATAATAAACGTCTACGGCGGACCTTTTTCGTGGGAGACCCTAGCAGGCTACATTGCCCTCATACTGACACTGTTTTTTATTAGGACTTTAGCAATAAAGTACAGCCCTGATAAATTTAAATGACAATTTTAAAGCCTTTGAGCATATTGCGGTACAAAAATTATAAGCTTGTAATTTATTAATTATATTAATGCCTAAGCTGCACGATGAATTTAAAGCTAAAAGTGATCTTTGGAATTATAGAACTGAAAATTTTGCATCGATAGATGTTGTTGATGAAAACCTAAAGCTTTGTGTCGGCCCGTCGGAGGCCCTTTATTATTCTGACGCCGAGATCTCAGACGGGGGTTTTGGCTCGTTAAAGTGGGACGGCGGTAGGGCTGAATTTAATGTCAAATTTTCTTTTGATCATTACGGTAGTGCCGGTTTTGGCTTCTGGAACTACAGCATGGTTACTGACGCATCAGTGCCAATCTGGTTCATTTATTTGAATTCAAGAGGGAAATATCCTTTAAAAGGGTTTTTTGCACAAGCCGGGAGGAACTTCTGCCCTATTTTTCTAATCGAACCCGGGCTTACCTTTTCTATAATATCTTTCGTTTCAAGGCTTTTCCCAGCCCGGGTTGGAATTAAGATACTCAGCTCAAAGCAAGCCCTTAGAAATTTTGATAAAGGTTCGTATCATTCATTCGGTATAAATTGGAAAGGAAGGGTGGCCAATTTCTATGTTGACGGTTTAGAGGTCTGCAGCATAAAAGATGGTTTTCTTGAAGGCAAAAAGACAAGGCTAGATGTTTGGATAGACAATTCTGTATTTATGCCCATCAAGAACGATCCAGGTAAAGTCTATAGGCATGCTACTCAAGAAATCAGGGAAAAGCACTGTCTTTATCTTAAAAGCATCGATGCTGAAGGTTAGCTTTGTGACTTTTATTAAAGCTCTAATCATTCGATGATGGCATAAACAGGGGCATGATCTGAACCCTTTATGTTTTCGAGTATTCCGGCTTCTTTTACCCTGTGTTTTAGCTCATCGGATACTATTATGTAATCTATCCTCCAACCTATGTTTTTCTCTCTAGCATGAAACCTGTAAGACCACCAGCTGTAATGCCCGCCTTCTTTAACGAACATCCTGAAAGTATCTACGTAACCAAGGCTCAAAAAATGGGTCATCCATGCCCTTTCCTGCTCTGTAAACCCGGCGTTGTTTACGTTTTCCTTGGGCCTTGCGATATCTATTTCCTCATGAGCTACGTTAAAGTCTCCACCTATAACAACTGGCTTTATCTTCCTTAATTTTTGAACAAAGCTTTCAAACTTGGCGTTGAACTCAAGCTTGTAGTCTAACCTCGTCAGCCCACGCTGGGCGTTCGGGAAATAGGCATTTATGACAAAGAATTCCTTAAACTCTGTTACTATCACCCTTCCCTCAGAATCGAACTTGCTGTCTCCTATGCCGTAGCTAACGGATAAAGGTCTAATCTTTGTTAACGTTAAAGTTCCAGAATATCCCTTCTTCTTTGACGAGTTGAGGTAAGCCTCATAGATCTGATCAAATCCTAGCGGTATTGTGTCCGCTTTAACTTCCTGGAGCATTATAATGTCATATACTTTGGAATTGACTAATTCAAGCAACCCTTTGTTAATCGCGCTTCTTATGCCGTTTACGTTCCATGATAGTATTTTCATAAATAATTTTTAGAGCATTTTTTAATAAACTTTTTTGGAAGTACCGAAAGATATAAGCCAAGAATTTACATTCATGCTTTATATTTAAGGTCCTCTAACGCAGCAACGAGCGCTTTTAAAGAATCCTTAAAGTTTTTCCTTGTGTAAGCCACCCTAAAGTAAGAGCCCTCTGTTCCAAAAAACTTTGCAGGTACAACCGAAATTCCTTTCTTATAAAGCATCTCTGAAATTTCTACGTTTCCCTGAGAAGAGTATTCAGAATAATCAAGAAAAGCTACAGTTGCAGGCTGCGGTCTTCTGTTCAAATAAAACCTTAGTTTTCCCATATACGTTTTTAATGTTTCAAAGTTTTCGGCTGATATCCCGCGGGCTTCCTCTTTTAGCCTGTCGTTATCTTCAAGTATCTTTTTTGCCACGCATATGCTGTGCTTTGAAACAGGTTCATAGGTTATCCCTTGAAGTTTTTCTAAACTTTCTTTTAGAGCTATGTTTGGAGATATTACGTAGCCTACTCTTACTTCATCACCTCCATAAAACTTTGTAAAAGTATTGATCCTAAAAGAATTCTTATCTCTTTTAACTTTATCGAGGTCTGTCACGAACTGTAAAAAAGTCTCATCTATGATGTAATAGCTGTAACCCTTGGGAATCTCTGTTCTAAGGCTAGTTGGGTTGTTGGGATCGCTGAAGAAAAGAGCCCCTTTACCTTTTTTCATGCTCTCGATCATAGGAGCTTTATAGAGCATTTCATACTCCGGTATAAAGTGGTCGAACTTATCTATACCTGATAGCCTCAGTACTTTTGCAACGGTTGCTACGGCTTCTGTAGCTCCGTGCGTAAGAGAAACTAGTTCTTTTTCTGTTCCGTTTATTTCAGCTATAAGCTTCTTTAGCTCATCAGGTTCTTCGAATCCACAGCTATCAAAATACTTAGAAAGGTCAATTCTGCCCGTTAACCCGCTCTGCATCAAATCATACATACCTTTATGAGACTCAATCCACTCACCTATTTCAAACCTAACTATCATCTTGTTATTATATATAAGAATATTGAAGATTAAAAAGTTATCAAGAGGAACCCTGTTCTAGAAACTAAAAACATAAAGTGTTTTGCAATCTTCAGATAGATTTGAATTCTATATTAGAACTCTTTAGCTGTTTTCCAGTTTTTTCAACAACTTTTTCCCCGTCATATATTTCTTTACCTCTCAATATGGTCTTTATTATTTTACCTTTTAACTCCCATCCTATGAAAGGTGAATTTTTGCCCTTAGAATAAATCCAATCCTCGTTTATCTTGAACGTAGCTAAAGGATCAAAAAGAACAAAGTCCGCATCAGCGTTTACAGAAATATTCCCTTTTTTCCCATAAATTCCAAAAAGCTTTGCAGGGTTTTCTGATAAAAGGCCTACAATCGCATTAATCGATATCCTTCCTTTAAGAGCTTCGTTAAGCATAAGGGGGTAAATAGTCTGAACCCCTATGATGCCAGATGCTGATTCCCACACCCCCTTCGATTTTTCTTCTAGCAAGTGTGGTGCGTGATCGGATCCAATGTTTGTTATAGTTCCGTTTTCTATACCCTTCCATAACGCTTCCTTATCGCTTGCTGTCCTCACTGGCGGGTTTATCTTTATCATATTTCCGTATTTTTCATAATCAGACTCGTCGAGTAACAGGTAGTGAGGGCATGTCTCACCATAGATTTTTGATCCTCTGTCCCTGGCTTCTTTAAGCGCAGATAATCCTGAAGCTGAGCTTACGTGAGCTATCAAAACCCTAGCTCCGGTTCTTTCAGCAAAAAGAGAAACCCTTCTTATAGCTTCCTCTTCTGCAAGTGCTGGCCTTGCTTCCATGTGAGCCTTTGGATCTTTTCTGCCGTTTTGTATTAGTTTTTTAGTGTAAAATTCTATTATGGAATCGTTTTCCGCATGGAAAACGACTACAGAGTTTGTCTTTGCTGATTTTGTGAGTGTTTCAACTATAGCACCATCGCCCGGTGGCTGTATGTTTCCAGTAGAATGTGCTAAATACACCTTAAACCCTATAGCTCCTGCTTCCAGCATTTCTTCAAATTTGTCAGTGTTCGAACCGTGGATTACTCCATAAAGAGCGAAATCAACATGTGCTTTGCTAGCTATAATCTCAGCCTTCTCCCTTAGCTTAACTGCATCATCGACCGGTGGTATATTGTTTGGCATATCAAATATAGCTGTAACCCCCCCTGCAGCAGCGCTCTTTGTGCAGGTTTCAAAGTCCTCTTTATAAGTTAATCCAGGATCTCTGCAATGCACATGCTCATCTATAGCTCCTGGTAAAACGTACTTTTCAAAAGCATCTATAACCACGTCAGCTGTATTTGGCACTGAGGATCCTATGGACTTTATGATACCGTCTTCTGAATAAATACTGCTTCTTACGGTAATATCCGGAAAAACAAGATATCCATCTTTTATCAGAAGGTCGGCCATCGAGATTATGCTTTGCGCTTTTAATATAAGCTTTAGCTTTTTTGCTTGTAAGATTTTTAATCTTACTTTTTTAGAACTTATCTTTGCCAATTATTATTTTTACAGAATAAAAATAAATATTGATTTTATTTTTATTTATACGTGAACGTCCTTGGGTTTATTTGGTTCTACTTGAGCATGCTGGCACTAGGGCTCAGCATGGCAGCACCGCCAGGGCCTGTAAACGCAATGATTGCTTTCGTATCTACCCGGTCAAAACTGAAGGGCACTGCAATCGGAGCTGGAGCCATGACTGCTGACCTTATATTTTTCTTTATGGTCTTCTTAATTAAAGGGTTTATTCCGAGCGAGCTGATCAAGCTTTTGTATATAATTGGGGGCTCGTATACAGTTTTTCTCGGGTTTCTTGTATTGAGGTCCAGAATGAACTTAAAGATTAAAACCGGTGGAAGTTATCTGGTTGGTTTAAGCATGGGAATAACCAACCCATACCAGATTGCGTGGTGGGTTTCATTTGGCATAGTAATGTTAGAAAAGTTCGGTATACAATCAGGCATTGGATTCTTTTCTGGCATTGTTTTATGGATATTTATTTATCCATATTTTATCGAAAGAGCGGGCAAAATTTCTAAAAACGTTGAGAAATTGATCAAAATAGTGTCTGCATTGGTGCTGATATGCATAGGGCTGTATATGATAACTCTTTTTATACTAAGGTATTAAGAGTCTCTTATGTGCATCTCTGACCTGAGCAATTCTTTTATTAAGCCTTAAGCGCGACTTATATCGCTTCTGTACTTCTGTATTTTCTATAAAGCGATTTTCGCAAACGTTGTAAAATAGCTATGCTCGCACTTATTTTTCGTATTTCGCAATAAAAAATACAAATATTAAAATTCCTTTAAGAAAAGCTTATTTACCCCAGTTCTATTCTACTCCTAAAATGGAAAAGTTAGAAGTTCCAAAAAACTATGAAGCTAGAGCTACAGTAGCTTCATTTTTAGGATACATGCTTGATGGCTTGGATACTTATATACTTTCCCTTACGTTAACAGCTATAGCTGCAACGTTTGCCTTAACTTCAGCTGAAGAGGGGCTTTTAGGTTTTATACAGTCTGCTGGTATGGTAACAGGAGGGTACATCTTTGGCATACTTGCCGACAGATTCGGGAGGGTAAAGACATTCACATACTCCATACTTATATATTCGGTTTTTACCGCTCTAACAGCTGTTTCTCCTAACTACGCTTTTATAGCGCTATTTAGGTTCCTGAGCGGAGTAGGTACTGGTGCAGAATACGGTATAGGCATGACACTAATGTCAGAAGCTTTCAGAGCAAAGTGGAGGGGAATGGGTTCCACGATTGTTTCCTTAGGCTGGACAATAGGTGTTATGATTGCCACGGTTCTAGGGCTTGTTATGATACCTGCCTTTGGCTGGAGAAGTATGTACCTCATAGGAATACTCCCAGCTCTTGTAGCGGCTTACTACAGATTCAGGCTTCCAGAATCCCCTATATGGAAGACAAAGACCACTGAGAATGACAGAAAAAAGTTTCAGATAAGAGAACTTTTCAGAAGGGAGTACCTTAAATACACAATAGTCTTCCTTATAGTGGCCATTGTCGCAGAGCTAGGATACTGGGGAGTAATGATATGGTTGCCTTCGGCACTGCTAACAGAGTACCACATACATTTTGTTAAGACTATTTACATTCTTCTTATAACAGATGTAATGACCATGCTCGGTATGATAATTTTTGGATACATAGCTGACGTCATCGGAAGAAAAGTTGCTATATTCATCGGATTCATCGGCATAACTTTTGCTGTGATTTACTTTGCATTGTCTAGGACTGTATCGCAGGTAATGATAGCCTCTTTCTTGATGGGATTTTTCATAAACTCATACTTTACTACTTTCGGGGCTTTATTCTCTGAACCTTATCCAACCCACGCTAGGGCTACTGCGGTTAACTTCATATTTAATACAGGTAGGGGTTTTGGAGGGATAGCGCCGCTCATAATAGGCGTGCTAGCGCCTGTATTCAAAATATCTGGAGTAATAGGATTCTTTTCAGTGCTTTTCATATTAGCTGCTATATCTATCCTTACAATACCTGAGACAAAAGGCGTGCAACTTAAATGAAGTTTTCCCTTCATTATACCCTTCAATCAAAGGGTTCTTGGGAACGAGTTTACAAAGATTATCTAAAGGAAGTGAAAACCGCAGAAAAACTTGGATTTTCAGCAGTTTACGTAGGAGAGCATCATTTTTCAGAAGATGGCTGGAGCCCGGCTCCATTTCTTGCGCTTTCAGCCGCAGCATCAGTTACTAACAGGGTCAAGCTTGGTACAAACATAATCGTACTTGCTCTTCATAATCCCTTTGAAATAGCTGAACAGACAGCCGTCCTTGATATTATTAGCTCTGGAAGGGCCATTCTAGGTGTTGGTCTGGGTTACAGACCGGAAGAGTATGCTGCATTTGGAGTGGATCCAAAGCAGAAAGCAAAGATATATGACGAAAAACTCCAGAAAGTAAAGGATTTACTTGAAGGGGAAGCTGTCCAGGTTGGCGACTTTAGGCTTAAGGTATACCCTCGACCCATTCAGAAACCAAGGCCTCCTATATGGATAGCCGCAAAAAGTGAAGAGGCAGTGAAAAAAGCCGCTTACAGAGGAGAAGCTTGGATAATGGATCCCGTTACAGACATAAACGTCCTTAAAAAGAGGATGGAAGTTTACAGAAAAGAGCTTTTAAAAATAGGTAAAACCGTCAAAGATTTTCCTTTGAGGAGAGAAGTTTTTATTTCGGAGGACGAGAGAGAAATCGAGAAAGCAAAGGAACTCATGCTTGAATCATATAAAGAAGACTATTATGCGTGGGGCCACCTGCAGGATTCAGAAGGCAGAGAGGTAGATCCAAAAAAGGTTCCTTATGAAGAGATTAAAGATCAGGTTATGAGCAGAATGATAATCGGAAAGCCTGATCAAGCTATAAAAGAAATTGAAAAATACCAAAAGGAACTTGGTGCTACTGAGTTGATGATAAAGTTAAGCTTCCCAGGAATAGACCATAAAATGAGAATGAGCGCGATTAAAACAATCGCTTCAAAAGTAATGCCTTACTTTGATTTAAAATAGTTTTCATTAAAAGTTGTTTTTGGTATTTTTAAAAACAAAACGCTTTAAGAATTTATAAATATACTAAGTAAATTTGTATGCTTGTCAATTATAGGTTTAAAAAGGTTAAATTTTAATAGTTCAAACGCTCTGCTCTGCTTTAAACTTATTAAGTTTTTCAATTAGCTCTTGAGGTATCTGCGTAGATTTCCAGGCTTTGGGATCGACGCAAACCATTGTAAGATATCCTTCAGTAAGAAAATCTTTATCTCTGAATATTTTGAAGCTATACTTTATCGCCTTTGGGTTTAACAACTCAGCTGTAACTTCAATTGATAGCTTGTCTCCTATCTTTGCGGGTTTATGATATCTAGAAAATGATTCTACAACTACAAACCATATTCCTTTGTAAGCAAGACTTTCTAAAGAATCTCCAAAAACCTTTTCTGAAAAATAAGTTATCGCATCAGTATAAAACCTGTAATAAGAAGCGTAGTGAGAAATACCTTGAAAATCAGTGTCATAAACTTTTACTGTGGTAGTATAGGTCTCTTTTACAGCCATAAAGGTAAAAGCTTTTTCAAATTTTATAAACCTTTTACCAAGCTGTTTACCCTGCAAGAAAAACCAGAATAACACAATTTTTATGATTATGCTATGGGAAGATTTTTTCTATCGTACAGTTTTTCGATATCGTATTTTGAGTCAACTAGCTCTATTTATCTGCAAATGCTTGAGTGGTTCTTCACTGTATCGGCGAATATGTCCATAAATCTCTTCCCTTTGTTTGTCAGCTCATAAGCGTAGCTCACTGTGACGCCGTATGAAGGCCCTAGAATACGTCGCACTTTGAAAAAGCTTTCTTTATAATCATTAACGCATCATCGTCCTTTACCACCGGAAAAGAAGTTGTTGCTTCTTTTTTGTATATCTTTGGCATAAGCGCCGAATCGGAAAGATCCCTCAAATCCTGAATTCTGTGGTTCTTCAGAGGTTGAACTCCTATTACCCCTATTCCACTGTTTTCTAATTCTTTCTTTAACCAGAAAAATATCATATGTCAATAAAGAAGCATAGATCTTTATGACCCTACTTTGCCTGTTTAAAAATCGATACCGCTTTACACTTTTTTATCTTTGCTAATCTGGAAGGAAAGATCCTTAATATCTTTAAATTCAGAAGAGACCTATTTAGACAAGCTTTTTTGGTAAGAACCATCACCCGTAAAAAGCTGTGAAAATAATTACAGAAGAAACTGTAGCTGCAGCTCCTGAAGCGATAACACCAGCTACCAGAATTTTGTCAGATGTACCTCAAAACAATATTTTTGTAACTTTTTCATACCCAATTCAAAAAACGGCTTTTGTTTAAAACAGTTTTATAAAAGTTTTTACAATTTTTAAGCTATGTTTCATTTTATTTTTGATTAAGCATATGAAAAGTGTATAAAAGAAAATCTTCATTTTTATAGCAATTTTTACATTACAATACTTTTATTATTTATCATGAGTCAAATATAACGCAAAGCCAGAAAATAAAGATCAATTAGAGAAAGATTTGTTATCTATTTCGAGCCCAAATGACCTCAAGAACCTAGTAAAAGCCACTCTCAAGCCCCGTGGCGCATTTCTGTTTTTTTCTAGGAATAACCCTTCAAGCAGTTTTGAAACATGATATCTGTACATCTCATAATCTCTAACCAGAAAGTGCATGTTTGGCGGTCTGAACCCGAAAAATTCAGTGCTCGAGTACTTTCTTCCTACGCTGCCAACACCAAAGTTGATAGTAACCAAAAAACTATCCGGTATTAACTTTTCAAGCCTTTTGCCAGTTTTTACGTCTTTAACTTTTGCAAAGCCGTTCAATTCAATCGTATCTGAGATTAATTTTAAATCTGAACTTCTTTTCCTTCTGTTCGTGGTCATTCCAGCAGCATGCAGTAAATTATAAACTGTTACTGTTGAAACGTTTAAAATCTTTGATATCTGGGTTACTTTTAAACCCCTTTTATATAACTCTACAGCGTCAACTGTTTGCATACCAATATTAACGTTTATTAAATTTAAATTTTTCTGCTAAAATTTTTTGCATATCGCTTTATATTTGCTAAAACCGAACATAACTAGGTGCATTTTTACGTTAAAAATAAAGCAGACAAAATTTATTTTTGTGCGTTTTTAGTATATTTTAGTAACAGCAATCAAAAGAAAACGAAAAATAACATTTACCAGCATTCGTCTAAAATGTTTGAAAGACGTTTAAAAAGTCAGTTTGGTTTACCAGTTGGTTTTGAAATAATTGTTGTGCAATCATGGGGATTCAGCTTTATATATGTTTTTGATCAATAAAATATTGTGTTAGGCGACAAATTTAAAGCAATAGCCTTGGTTGACTTTGACTATTTTTATGCCCAGTGTGAAGAACTAAGGCATCCAGAATACGTAAATAAACCAATAGCCGTCTGCATGCTTACGGGAAATGAGTCTGGGGCTGTTGCATCCGCGAACTACATAGCTAGGAAATACGGCGTAAAGTCTGGAATGCCAGTTTCAAAAGCTAAGACTCTTGCCCCAGATTTAGTTATCTTGCCTGTAGATATGGCATATTATCAGCAGGTCAGCAATAAAATAATGGAAAGGCTTGAGGAAGAATTTAAAGTATTAGAAAGGGCGAGCATAGATGAAGCTTATATATACCTCGGAGAGGTCAATAAGGATGAAGCTGTAAACGCCGGCATAAAGATAAAACGGTTAGTTAAAGAGGCTGCAGGTATAAAGTGCACAGTCGGCATCGGGCCAAACAAGCTTATAGCTAAGATGGCATGTGACAGTGCAAAGCCAGATGGTTTAAAAATAGTAACTCCTGAAGAAATTGATTCTTTTCTAGAATCTTCTAGGTTAGAAGACATACCTTACATAGGTCTTAAGACAGTTGAGAAGCTCAACTCGATGGGTATAAAAACAATAAAAGAAGCAAGGGGTCTTAGCGTTGATGAGCTTATAAAACTTTTTGGAGAGAAAAAAGGCATCATGATCTATAACTTTCTCAGAGGAATAGACGAAAGAAAAATAGATATGAGCAGAAAGAGAAAAGAATTTGAAAAGTTTATACCGCTAAAGGGGAAGACGCCTGAGGAGGCTCTTTCTGAAGCTGCAAGAAAGCTCTATGAGAGGCTAAACGGCAGGCCTTTCAGAGAAGTCGGCGTAATAGTTATCTTTGATGATCTGAGCTCAAAGACTAAATCCAAGACTTTCAAGTACCCGGTTACTTCGTTTGAAGAACTGCTTTCTACGGCTTTAGAACTTTTAAAATCGATAGAATTTGAAACAGGGGAAATGAAAATCAGAAGGGTTGCCGTTAAAGTTTCCAGGTTTGAGAAGAAAGAAGGAAGTCTTTTAGATTATATATGATGATAAATATTATACTTAGAAAAAGGATAAATTTTTCGAAAAGATTTCAAAAATTATATATATGTGTCCATGTATATCTTTTTTGTGAAAGTTACAGAAGCTGTAAAAAAGGTTGTCGATGAGAACGTCTTATATCAAATACTTCTTTCAAGTGGTCTTGCAAACCTTAACGCGATGGCAAGGGAGATAAAGAGCGCAGTAGACTCAATGACAGGGAAGGACGTCAAGCTCAATACAATTGAAAAAGCTTTGACAAAGCTCAGCGCGTCCAAGCCGGAAACTTATTCAGTTTCAACTTCAGGTACAGAAGTGGAACTGGAAACAGGTATAAGCGAAGTAACATACTCCCCTGAAGAATTTAACGGCGTAGATTTTTCAAAGCTCATAATGGCCGTAATGGATGAAGGTAAGATTAAAGCAATAGTTAAGGGAGGAGCTTCTGTAAGTGAACTTGTACTTCTTAAGGTAAAATTCGTCGGCGCCAAGCACGATATACCGTACCATCCTCTTATAATGATCTTTAACGCTCTTAACGTCAACCTTTTGCACGCCTTTAGGTTTGACAGGAACGTGTACTTTATCATGCCCAGAAAAGATTCGGTAAAAGCCTTAAGCGTAATAGAGAAGTTAAGATAAATGGTAGAGGACCGGTTCCAAGTTTTGCTGAAGTTTGGCCTTACTTCGTATGATGTAAAAGTGTTTCAGGCTCTCCTGAACGGGGGTTCCATGACTGCCCAAGAGATAGCAAAGTATTCTCACGTGCCTTACCCAAAAGTTTACAGTTCCTTAAAAAAACTTTCTGAAATGAAGTGGGTTAAAGAAGAAAAATCTTGGCCTTCTAAGTACTATTTGGCTTCCCCGGATGAAATTCTCCTAAGGTTTAAAGAAAAGGTCGATAATGACGTTAAAGAATTTGAATCTTTTATAGAAAGCTCGGTCAGGCCTGTTTATAATTCAAAGGGGATGACCGAAAAGTCAGATGTATGGCTCGTAAATGGTTATAAGGCGGTTATAGAAACTTTTTTAGAAGCTATTAAGCTCGCAAAAGAAGAAGTAAAGATAGCCATTCCGTTTGACCCGAGCCAGAACTTGCTTGAGGAGCTCAGGGAATCAGCTTTTAAAAAACAGGACCTGAGAATAAAAGTGCTTACTGCTTCTAGTTCTTCAAAAAATATAAAAAAGTTCTTACCAAAAGCGGAAGTAAGAGTTAGGAATTTTATGTTTGGAGGCGGTGTTATATCTGATTCAAGAACAGTCGTGCTGATGCTTTCGATGTCTGAGGGCGATTATACAGCTATTGCTTCAAATCACCCTTACCTTGCAATGTTAGCTGACAGCTATTTTAACTACCTATGGGAAGGAGCTGAAGCTTCTTTTTGACCTAGTCGGGGGTTAAGGTGGCATAAGTTCCATTCCGTGAGGGATAGTATGGATTACCCCCTTACAGAAAGATTTTTATCAGCTTTTGCATAACGGCGTTTTATAAGTTGATGCAAAGTTTCGAAAAGAACGCGGAAACCAAGGAGAAGAGACCCTGCTCAG
>CAYFFZ010000029.1:0-13530 GCA_964342655.1 uncultured Nitrososphaerales archaeon | reverse complement strand
ACCGATCTCCGGGTTATGAGCCCGGCGGGGTAGACCTGGCTCCCCCACCCCGCTTCTTAAGTTAGATACAGCTAGAAGTTTATAATCTTTTTTATCTTTTCGCTTATTTTAATGCAAAAGATTTTTTATTTCTTTTTCAATTCTGCTACCATATTGGAAAGCCTTTTTTCTGGCGTTTATAATTTCATTAGGTAAGCCCAAAATTTCTCCGATCTTTCTCAACCCAAACTTATCAACCTTATATATAGACGGTAGCGCTCTAGCCATTCTAAAGAATGACTTAAATGCGTAGGGATAAGCTGGCTCAACGCCAGCGGATATTATTGCCTTAGTGTCTCTTCTCATGCCAGCTATTGCTTTCTTTATATCTTCATAGAGAACATTTTCGAGAAAATCAAGCGGTAGGGCGTGGTATTTTCTGTAACCTCCAAATAGCTCGTCTGCAAGCTGGCCTACAATAATGATATCGGCTCCGTTCTCTCTAGCTATTTTACCCGCCAGATAAAAGCCAGCCGATAAGGCTAGGTCCATAATCGTATAACCAAGATCGTACACTTGCCTCAGTGAATCCTTAAGCTCTTTAACTTCAATTTTATGCACTATTTGTTCTAACCCTAATAATTTTGCTCTTTGTTTTGAGACTTTAATGTCTTCGCTTTCTTCAAACCCAACCGTAATCAATAAAGGTTCTCTTTCCCTAAATACCCAAGCTAACAAAGAACTGTCTAACCCTCCTGAGTATGCTATGGCTATCTTCTTTTTTTGGGCAAAATTCGAATACGCTTTAAGCGTTTTTGCCAGTTCTTCCAAAGAGGTTCTCTTTAGTGGAGCAATGTTGCTGCTGTATAGTTTTATTCTGTAATTATTTTTTATTTCTGTTTCTGCAAAAACGCTTTCGGGATAAACGTACCTTCTGTCTTTAAATATACCAGTATAATCAAAGCTAACAAGTTCTTCGCGATCTCCTCTGGCTTTTACATAAAATTGGGACTCTTCTTCCTCTATTTTATTTAGAATATCTTCTTCATTAATTTCATGTTCTTCTAGGCTTTTTAATGTAAAGTGGCCACCCCTGACCTTTTCAACTTTAAGTTTGGAGCCCAAGTTTTTCCCTCGCTTCCCTTATTATCTTTCTAGCTGTAACCGAGCTTATGCCTTTTACTTTTGAAGCCAATTCTTCTTCTCTTGCCTGAGAAAGCTCTAACAAATTATGGTAACCGGCTTCGAACAAGGCTCTGGCTCTCTTTCTGCCTATTCCGCTCAAGCTTGCAATGCTGGCAACATCTTCCCTTACCCCCTTGTAGATCCTGATAAATGGAAGATCGAACGCTTCGCTGCTTATTCCAATTATTCTTGCGAGCTTCGAGTAAGAATAAACTATCCATCTAGCTGATTCTATTATTCTATAAAGATCTCCAGGCTCAACCCCAAACCTGTCTAAGAGCTCTTGTTCAGAAAATTCATTTACCCACCCGTAAAGGGCAAGAAACGTTCTTGAAGAACACTCTTCATCAAAGAAAGGTTCAAGTTCGAAGTTCGCGTTAAGAAATTGAGTCAACTCTATATCGTCTTTCTTACGCGAAGAAAGTTTCGGTTCCATATCTTCTGAAGCAGAAAGTAGGCATAGTATAGGCAGAGTTGGATCTTTCCACTTTTTGAGATCTTCTGCCACCTTTATAAAAGAAAGAGCCGTATGAGGAGAGATGTAAACCTTTGAAGTCAGATCCCCTAACGGTGTTGTCTTGTACTTCCCGTTCTTAGCAAGCATTATGAACCCGTTTTTATGTAAAAATCCTAAAGCTTCAGAAACCTGAAACTCAAGGTTGCCTTTCTGTTTAAAATAAAGAGTTTTTTTGAAAAAATCCTTTATTTCATCTGCTGCCGCATATCCAAGAACAGAGATCAAAGCAAGTACCATTGACGAAGGGCCTTTAAGCAAGAGCTTTGAAGTTATTGGTTCTGGTTCCCCTGAGGCATACTTTTCAAGGTAGACGTCAACTTGGTATTCATCTTGAGCAAGTATTATGCACTTACCTATTTTATCGTATTTGGGCCTCCCAGCTCTTCCTGCCATCTGTTTGTATTCAATAACTTTAATAGGTTCTCTGCCTTCGTCATTAAATCTGTAAACAGAGTTTATTATAACTGTTCTTGCAGGCAGGTTTACTCCTGCAGCGAGAGTCGGCGTACTACATATAACCTTTATTTTGTTTTCTCTGAAAAGGTTTTCAACGAACCTTCTATAGCTCGCAGGCAACCCTGCATGGTGGAATGCTACTCCTAGAGGTATCAAGCTCCTTAAAGTCTTTGTCAGAGTTGTATCTTCTTCCTCTTCTGGATAAACCTGTTCAATAGGAACCTGTGAATACCTTCTTGATACGTAAGCAAGAGTTTTAGCCAGTTCAAGCGCCTTTTTCCTGGTCTCTGCAAAGACAAGACATTGACCTCCTTCTTTCAGTTCTTTGTTTACAACGTCCTGTAGTAACGCACCTTTCCTTTCAATGGTGTCTACTTCTCCGCTTTTATAAACAACCTTATCATCATAAGCAACGCCTTCTAAAAGTGTTACAGGTCTCCAATCGTCATACACAGCTTGCATGTTTAGCCACGATGCAATTTCTTTATAATTTTTTACCGTCGCTGAAAGAGCTAAAACTTGGGTGTTGCTGAACCATGACATTATTTCGGTTAGTACAAATTCAAGCGTTCCTCCTCTAGTCTCATCATCCAAAAGATGGACTTCGTCAAATACAAAAAGCCCGACGTCTTCAAGCCACTTAACCTTATGCCTTATAATCGAATCTAATCTTTCGTTCGTAGTAATGATAACATCATATCTGCTTAAATACGATGGATCTACATTTAGATCATCGCCTGTGCTTATACCTACGCTAAGCTGCTTGCCTTTGCCAAGATATACTCCTTCAAAAAAATCTTTAAATTCTTCATGCTTTTCGTTAGCTAACGCCTTAAGCGGGGTTATGTATATTGTCTTTTTTCTACTTTCTATAACGGTTTTAGCTGTGGCAAGCAAAGCTATCAGAGTTTTACCGCTTGCTGTTGGAGTCACCACGAGCAAACTTTTGCCTTCTAGCAGCCCTTTTATTATAGCTTTTTCTTGGGGGGGCCATAGCTCCTCATAACCTTTTGATATAAGTCTATCCTTTATTATGGTTGGTATGTTGAGATCCTTTACCTGCATCCAGAGAATATTAAAAAATGGTTTTATTAAACTGCTTGCTGGCCAATCATCAATAAAAGCCAAATAGAGAAACTATGAATAGGAGTATTGAAATCAAGAAGAGTATCCCCCAGATCTTTTTGTTCCAAGCGAATATTTTCCTGCCATCAAGTATAGCTATGGGAAGCAAATTAAAGAGAGCTATAAAAGAATTAAAATAAACTGCTGTTATCAAGAAATAAAATCCAGATAAGGCTAAGGGTAAAATTATAAGAGCCATTATTATGTTTACCAGTGGTCCCCACGCTGATATTTTTCCCATAGTTTTCTCGTCCGCCATTCCATAAATTACTGTTGCACCTGGCGCTATTATTTTGAATGGAAGAATTGCTGTTATTAAAGTTAATATCGCCCACATCCACTGTATTCTGAATTCCGCGTACAAGCCATTCCTTATTGCGGAAAGCTTGTGCGCATATTCATGAAGTATAAAAGCAAGAATGAAAAGAATGCTGTTTATTATAAGTCCCGAAGTTGATATCGCACTTATCCAAGTTATTCCTACGACCCAGACTATAAACGAGCCTATTATAAGGTTTAAGGCTTCTCTTCTGCTAGGCCCCGTACCATAATAATAGGTCAACTTTACTCCTCGTCTATGAATTCTTCTGGCTTTGGTACTTCAGGCGGCAAACCTTTTCTCTTTCTTATTGACGCAATCAGTTGTCCGAGCATGTTAGCCGGCACTGGAGCCCATCCCTTGAAGCTCGTGTTCCATACAGCTTTACCTGCTGTTGCTCCTCTCATTACTTCAGCAAGGTCGAAAGTTTCGGCTGCAGGAATTTCACCTTGAACTACAGCAAAAACGTCCTTTTGCGTCATGTTTATAATTTTTCCGCGTTTGCTCGTAATGACGCCTATTGCAGGACCAAGTATATCAGCAACGCCTTTTACCTCTATAGAAAGTATAGGCTCTAAAAGTGTTGGTTTAGCTAAAAGCATGGCGCCCAAGATAGCCCTCCTTGACGCTGGCATAAGTTGAGCATACGTCCTATGTGCCGGATCTTCGTGCGGAACAAAGTGATGCAGAATTACCTTCGCTCCTCTTACGTACTCATAAGCAAGAGGCCCATTGGTCATAGCATCGACAAAGCCTGCTCTCAAGCTATCCATGCTTTCCTGCAAGAACTGAACGCCTTTTGTTTCATCCACAAAAACGTTACCGCGCTCGTCTATAGCTACAACGCCTTTAGCTTCATCGGCATCCCATCCATGGTCTCTGAGAACCTTTGCTATCTGTTTCCTGTCCATGTTTTCATTTATCTGACCTGTTATTATCAGATTAATTGTTTCTTCGTCGAGCGGCTCTACTCTTATGTAAACTTTGTTATGTTTGTTGGGGCTTTTAGCCATTACAGGCCCTGCCTTTGTAGTTATAGCTTCCCTGTAGTTTATGAGGGGTTTACTTGTTATTATTTCTATACCCTGCTCTTGAATTAGGGTTGTTGCTATCTCAAGATGAAGAACGCCCATTCCAGATAGAAGCGTTTCCCCTGTTTCCTGATTTATAGTTACAACGAGGTTAGGATCTTCAAGGTGCATATTCTGGAGGGCTTCTATAAGCTTTGGAAGGTCTCTCGGGTTTTTGGGTTCTACTGCTATAGTAACAACGGGTTCACTAACGTACTTGATGCTTTCAAAAGGCACTATGTCCTTAACGCTTGAAAGGGTTTCTCCGGCAGACGCGTGTTGCAGACCTAGCAAAGCTGGCACGTTGCCAGCAGGCAGATATCCTACTATTTCTCTAAAGGGACCCATGAACATGCTTACACTTTGAACCCTTTCTTGTCTTTTAGCATTTATAAGATAAAGAAGGTCTCCATCCCTTACAGTACCACTGAAAAGCCTTCCAACGGCAACCGGTCCAGCTTGAGGATCGACTACCACGTTTGTTACCATCATTACCGTAGGCCCATTATCGTCGCATTCAATCATTGCTTTATATATTTCACTCTCAGGATCGCCTTTCCATATTTTTGGAATTCTGTATCTTTGCGCTACATTTGGAGGCGGTATGTGTCTTATTACCATCGAAAGTATAGCTTCATGAAGCTGGAAATTCTCAACTAATGGTGTAATATTGCCGCTGCTATACCCTTCATAAACGTCCTTGAAACCCATGTTTTTTGCCTTTGCCATGCTGAGAGTAAAGCCCCATCTGTCCTTTGAGCTTCCAAACGCCACGCTGTCATTTGTTATGCTAATCTTGAATTTTTCTTTAAACTCTGGTTCAGCATAAATATCTATAAGCCTGTTAACATCACTTATAATGTTTGAAAGCCATGCCTGCATCTTTTCAGGAGTCAACCTAAGTTCTTTTATTAACCTGTCAATTTTGTTTATATAAAGTACTGGTCTTACCCTTTCATCCAATGCCTGCCTTAACACTGTTTCTGTCTGAGTCATTACTCCTTCTACAGCATCGACTACTACAACGGCCCCATCCAGAGCCCTTAAAGACCTTGTAACTTTACCTGTAAAGTCTATATGGCCTGGTGTATCTATCATGTTAAACACATAAGGTCTTCCTTCGTATTCATAGTAAAGCGTGACGTTAGCCGCTTTTATTGTCATCTGTCTTTTTTGTTCAAGTTCCATATAATCTAGAGCAAGCGCCTGTCCTGCAACTGTTGGGCTCAGCATACCAGCGGCTGCTAGTAGAGAGTCAGAAGTTGTTGTTTTTCCATGATCTACGTGCGCTATAATGCCAAAGTTTCTTATCTGTTCTTTATTTGAAATAACTTTAAGAGCTTCTGCTGTCGTTTTAAACCTTGGCATCCTTTATTTCACCCTCAACTATGACTGCATTTACTTGATATGTATCGTCTGCTATAGTATTGCCCCTAACTAGCTTTCTTTTCTTTTCGCCTTCTCTCTTTGGCCTAAATCCTGGAGGTCCCGAAAGAAGAACGTATTTCTTTACCGGCCCCTCTATATCTGGAACGTGCGGAATTCCAGATTTGTCTGTGCCACCAGTTATCTTAAATTTTACGTTCCCCAAACCTAAAGCGCTACCGTCTATTACTTCTCCTATTTTTCTTCCTATTAGAACAGAACTTAGGTTACCCTTTATGTCTATTTTCTTAGCTGTTCTAGTCTTCGGGTCTGATAATACTAACTGTAAATCGCCCATGACGTTTTTATCCTATTAATAGGATATTAAAAAGGTTATCTACAAATTAAATTATATTTATTATAATCCTTATGAGGTTTCTTTTGCCAATAGGCTTTTCGGTGTATAATTTATTCCCATTCTTTTGAAGAGATTTTCATCTTTTGGGTAATGATAGTATGAACTTGGCCTTACGTAATAATCATTCTTGAGCTTTCTTCCTGTTCTTTTCTCCCATTCTTCAATGCTCATAGAATACTTTTTCTGTATTCTATCCCTATACCATTCAGGTATAACATTAAACGTACAGAAAGGTATTATTCTGTCGTCTGGTGTAAGGTAATGAATGTCACACCTTCTTACCCTTTCTTCGTCATGGTTGTACTTGTCTTGAAAATGCATCATACCGACGAACAGTGATTTCATCTGAAGCTGTCCTAGAGAACTATAATCGTGGTTTATTATGATGTTAATTAACAACCTAGTTAGGTTTAGGCCTGAGGGCATTTTGCTTCTATCGATGAAGCGAGGTAGATTGGATATTACTGATAAACCTACGATTAACTTATTTTCACCCCTTTCTATTTTTTCTGCTTTTTCTTCGAAGAATTTTAAAAGCCCGTCAACATCTACAAACCTTGTTATAGGTACCATTTTCCCGCCATCATTAAAAATATATGTTGCAGCTCCGCAAGCAAAATGCGTTGTTAGTTCGTATTTAAGCTCACCGGTCCAGGCTTCTATAAAACGGGATAATGGCATAGCTGCGGGAACGGGGAACCAGTCTTCCTGCTTTACTTCACCATCTGTCTGTTCTTCTATTCTTTCAATGACTTCTGGTATAGTTATTCTGAACCTATCTCTCTCGTGTTTTGGAACCCTCCCAACAAGCGAAACCGGCTGATAATTAATACCTCGAACTATATCCATGTTATAGAAGGCAAACTTTAGCATATCGCCTACTTCATGATCGTTGAC
The DNA here is from genome assembly GCA_964342655.1 of uncultured Nitrososphaerales archaeon. Taxonomy (GTDB): domain Archaea; phylum Thermoproteota; class Nitrososphaeria; order Conexivisphaerales; family UBA164; genus CAYFFZ01. The sequence goes on along the minus strand of CAYFFZ010000029.1, from coordinate 6,199 downwards.
GGTCTTAATTACTGTAGGAACAAGAACCATTCCTAGGCCGGCTTTTCTGCAGTTATTTAATAGATCAGGAACTTCCCAGTAGTTCTTTGGGTTAGTTTCAGGAGTTACACCATCGAAACTTACGTAAAGCGTGTTAACGCCTGCTTCTCTTACTTGCTTGCAAAGATCTGGCTTTCTCGATAGGTTTATGCCGTCTGAGTTTAGCTGAATGTGCGTTATTCCTTCTTCTTTTATCGCTTTAATTACATCTATTATATCATCTCTTACCGTAGGTTCTCCGCCTGTTATCTGAACAGCAACGCCGTGTATCGGTTTTTCATTAAGCAAGTTTCTTATCATTTTTCTTATCTGGTCTATGGTGGGCTCGTAAATGTATCCGGCTTTTTCAGCATAAAAGAAGCAGTACCAACAATTCAGGTCACACCTGTTTGTTACAACCAAATTGGCTAATGCTGTATGGCTAAGGTGGTTGCTGCAAAGCCCACAGCTTGCAGGACATGTTATGTTGTTAACAACCGTCTTTGGGTTCGATATCCCTATACCGTCTCTAGCATACTTTGAAAACCGTTCATACATTTCATAAGATCCAAAATAAACATCTTCAAAATACCCGTGTTTAGGACATGTTTTACCTATATAAACAACTCCATCTCTCTCAAATATCTCTGCATCAATAACCCTGTTACATTCTGGACATATGCTCCTTGTTTTTCTTATGAATCTCACTTTTGGCTTTTGTGTCTCTTGCTGCTTTTGTTCTACTAATACCATAATTTTGCATTAAAAGGACTTATTTAAAAACATTTTTTACAATTAAACAAAAAAATGTAAAAATTAATTAATATTTATGGCCATATACCACGGAGCTTAATAGCCTGAGAAACTCTTGATACAGCTAAAGTTAAAGCTGCTGTTCTCATGTCAGTCTTGTATTTCTTGCTTGTCTCGTATACGTCATTAAATGCCTTAACCATCTTTTCCTCAAGCATTTTGTTTACTTGGTCTAAAGACCACTGCAACCTCTCAAGGTCTTGTACCCATTCAAAATAGCTTACTGTTACGCCGCCACTGTTAGCAAGTATGTCAGGTATTACTACTGTTCCTTTCTGATAAAGTATTTCGTCTGCCTCAGGAGTAGTTGGTCCATTTGCTCCTTCACCTACTATTTTTGCCTTTATCATCCCTGCGTTGTCCTTTGTAATAACCTGTTCTAGAGCAGCGGGCACAAGAATATCAACGTTCAGTGTAAGGAGATCTTCGTTTGATATCTTTTCTGCGTCTTTATATGTGGTAACTGTTCCAGACTTTTCTTTTTCGGCAAGAACTTTGTCGACATTCAGCCCATTCTTGTTGTAAATGCCTCCTTTTGAGTCGCTTACAGCAACTATCTTCATACCATATTCTTTGGCCATTATAACTGCTGCATTTGATCCCACATTTCCAAAGCCCTGTATAGCAACCGTAGCGCCTTTTACGTTTATATTTAACTTCTTTGCTGCTTCAGCTACGGCTATCGCCAAACCCCTTGAAGTAGATTCGTTTCTTCCTAAGCTTCCTCCTATCTCTATTGGTTTGCCTGTTATAACTCCCGGTTCTAAATGGCCCTTTAGAGCACTATACGTATCCATTATCCAAGCCATGTGCTGCGGGCCAGTATAAACATCTGGCGCTGGCACGTCCTCATAGGGACCTATTATTCCAGATATTGCATAAGCGTACCTTCTAGTAAGCCTTTCCATTTCACTTGGAGATAATGCTTTTGGATCGCAGATAATTCCTCCTTTTGCGCCACCTAGAGGCAGGTCAAGAACCGCGGTTTTCCAAGTCATCCACATAGCAAGCGCTCTGACTTCATCAAGAGAGACGTTAGGATGATACCTTATTCCTCCCTTATAAGGACCCCTTGCGTTGTTATGCTGAACCCTGTAACCAGTAAAAACCTTGACTTTTCCGTTATCCATTCTTACTGGGAGCGAAACCTGTACTTCTCTTTGCGGATGCGAAAGAACCTCTCTCAGATCGTCTTCGAGGTTTATCAAATCGGCGGCTTTTTTTAATTGTTGAAGAGCCATTTCCCATGGAGATGCTTTTTGAGGAGAATTTGAATTTGTCAATTTCGCGTCAAAATATATAAAAATAGTATGCTTATAAGTGTTATTATTATAAATTTTGATAAAAATAAGAGTTTATTTGTAAAAAATCTATCAATTAAGTTAGTTTGTGTTTAAAAATAAATAATTTTTAGTTAAAAATAAATTGATTGTTCAAACAATTCTCCAAGGCAAAAGCGGAAGCTTATAGTTCCTCTTGCCTAAAGCGTCTGCTACTGCATCCGCTACAGATGCCCCCACAGGTATTATGCTTACTTCTCCAACACCTTTTGCGCCAAAAGGACCTAGCTCTTCATAGCTTTTTATGAACTCTACATTAATTAAGGGTGAGTCGGCTATTATAGGAACCGCGTACGTTGTATAATTTATGTTTAAAGGCCTGCCGTCCTTATCATAATTAAGCTCTTCAATCAAGGAGTATCCTAGCCCTTGAATTATCCCCCCTTCTATCTGACCTGCTGCTATTGCCGGGTTGATGACGTTTCCTATATCTGCTATAAAGTCAACTTCACGCGGCTTTATCTTCCCCAAAAGCTCGTCTACTTCGACCTTTGTTATTATAACCCCGTACATGTATACCATGTGAGGAACTTCAAGCGTCCCCTCGACCGCTTCTGAATATCTAGGTACCTCAAACGTTGCTTCAAAGCGGGTTGATTTGCCTCTAACTCTTAGCTTCTTGGCAACTTCATATATTGAAATCGACTTGTCTTTATAATAGAAATGTCCATCTTTGTAGCTCAATGAATCGCTTTTTGTCATAAAGAAGGATGCTGCTTCTGTTTTGAGTTCAGATAATGCTTTATCACAAGCCAGAAGAAGAGCTCCTCCTCCATTAAACGTTGACCTTGAGGCGCTTGAACCTCCTGTGTCAGGTGCAAACTTTGTATCCGAATGCAAAACTTCTATTTGAGATAGCGGTATCTGCAATTTTTCTGCAACAAGCTGCGCGTTGCCGGTGTTTATTCCTTGTCCGTAATCTACATTGCTGAACATAATTCTTACCTTCCCTTCTGGAACTATCTCGATTGCGGCGGCAGGAAACTCAGGAAGTGTGCCAAAGCCAACGCCTTTAATAGACACAGCTATCCCAACCCCAGTTCTTTGGAATGGACCCGAAGGATCTAGCCTATAGAAAAGTTCTTTTGCTCTGTTGAGAGCTTCTTCTAAACCTTCAGCGTGTCTTATTTCGTTATTAAATGGTCCTATTTCGCCGCTCTTAAGTATATTCTTTAACCTGATTTCGATAGGATCTATTTTAAGTTCATCTGCAAGTTCGTTCATCATGCTCTCGATGGCGAAATTGCTCTCAGGGGCGCCGAATCCTCTAAAAGCAGAAGCTATACCGTTATTTGTATAAACTAGGTTCGCATCTATTATATAATTTGGAATTCTGTAAGGCCCGTTTATTGTTTCTATGCTCACATCAAGAATTGTGGGGCCAAAGCTCTGATAAGCGCCAGAATCAAGGTATATTATTGCCTCGTTTGATAACAAGGCTCCATCTTTGTTTGCTGAAGTTCTTAGTTTAATCTTAGAACCGGTTCTGTGAAAACCTGCTATTCCGCTTTCTTCTCTGGACCAAACGAGCTTTACTGGCCTCTTAGTTTTGTATGCAAGTAAGGCCAAGTGTATCTGTACAGTTATGTCGTCTTTACCACCGAACGCACCCCCTGTAGGTGTGTTCTTTACTCTAATTTTTTCGGGGGGTATTCCAAGAACTCTCGATATCTGAATTTTATCCCTGTAAGGCGTCTGTCCTCCAGCTAAAACGTTTAAAACGCCTTCTTCATCTATGTACGCAACTCCGCCTTCTGGTTCCAAGAACATGTGTTTTTGCATAGGCGTTTCATATGATCTTTCAAGCACGATGTATGCTGACGACCTTGCTTTTTCAACATCTCCTTTCCTGACAACGGTATGTCTGGCTATATTCCCCTTATCATGTATTTTTGGAGCGTTTTCTTCAAGCGCTTCATCAATGGAATGAACTACCGGTAAAGGCGTTATGTCCGCTTTTATTCTGGTAAGAGCCTCTATTGCTGCTTCCTGTGTTTCAGCAGCAACAAGAGCCAACGGCTCTCCGTAGTATCTGACTTTGTCGTAAGCCAAAACCGGAATTTCGGGCACAATTGCACCATAACCATTTAATGCTGGTATGTCTTTGTATGTAAGCACAGCTTTAACCCCGCTAACCTTTTCAGCATCTTCAGTATATATTCCGTTTATTTTTCCGTGCGCAACTTTGCTCCTGAAAGTATATGCATACAGCGCGTTTTCTAATCTTATATCTGTTAGGTATTGTAGAGAGCCTTTTACTTTATCAACGGCATCTATTCTTGGAATTGACTTGTTTATGTAGCTATATTTTGAAATGGCTTCAGTTATCATTGCCTTTCACCATTTTTATAAACAAGCTAAAAATAATCGGGTTAAAACGTACTTTTTTTATGTATATTGATTTTCTGTTATTATTTTTTAAGGCATCTTGAGCAGTTAGTGAAGAGCTTAATAATTTAACTAATAAAAAGTGGTTCTTCATTAGGCATCAACTTATATTTTCAAACCCGTATTCTACTTTTTTTCCATAACCTTTCATTATTTTATACAAGGCCTCGTAAACTATTCCATATGTAGCTTTCTTCCTGTACTCTGCAGTCCCCCTTATGTCTGTTATAGGTTTCGTAGCTTCCGTCGCAAGCTTAGCAATTTTGTCTATTAGCTCTTCATTTAGCTCCTTATCCCTAGCTTGTTCTTCAGCTTCAACTGCCCTAATTACAGTAGGAGCAACTGCTCCCAAAGATAACCTCAAATACTTCACAGCTTTGTTTTCAATGCTGAGTATTCCTGCTGCGCTAACTATCGATATGGCATTAGCACTACGTAAACCCAGTTTTTCAAAGAAATAATAAGATCCAGGATCCATTTTTTCAATCGATATTTCGGTTATAAGCTCATCTGGTTCCTTAACCGTTTTTCTCGGTCCCAAGAAAAATTTATCTATTTGGACTTCTCTTGAACTGCCCAGCTTCTGTAGCTTGACCTTAGAATTGAGGACGTAAAGAGGTGGTATGCTGTCTCCTGCTGGGCTTGCAGTGCCTAGGTTACCCCCAATTGTTCCGAGGCTCTGAATTTGAGGCGATCCTATCTGTCGTATTGACTCTATAAGGATCGGTGAATAAGCGTTAATAAGAGGTGATCTCCTTATTTCTCTGTATTTTGTAGTTGCGCCAATTAAGACCCTATTTTCGCTTTCTTTTATATAACTTAACTCAGGTATAAAAGACAAATTTAGAAGTTCTTTTTCTTTTAGAATACCGTCTTTTAGCATAACCATTACATCGGTGCCGCCAGCGACTGGCTTTATCAGTTCCCTCTTTTGTGATAGTAGCTCTAATGCTTCAGCTAAGCTACGGGGTGAATAAACCTCTACTTTTTCATATGCCATCTTTTTTCACCACTTTTTTGATAGCGTTGTATATTCTGGGATAAGCGCCGCATCTGCAGATGTTGCCGCTCACTCCCTCAAGTATTTCTTCATCGGTTGGATTCGGATTTTCATTTAAAAGCGCTTTTGCGGAAATAATAAAACCTGGAGTACAGTAACCGCACTGTGTGGCTCCTTCTTCAACGAACGCTTTTTGCAGAGGATCAAGTTCTCCATCCTTTTCCAAACCTTCAACCGTTATAACGCTTTTTCCTTCAACTTGAGATATCATCACCAAGCAGGATGTTACAACCTGACCATCAAGCAATACGCTGCAAGCACCACATTCACCCGCTTCGCACCCAGGCTTGACGCTTGTTATGCCTAAATCCTCCCTTAAAACACGAAGAAGACTCTTAGCGGGAGGCACTGTTACGCTTACTTTTTTGCCGTTCAAATAGAATGACACATTTGCCTCCATTGCCTTAACTTTGAAAAGTGAGCATATAAAATTTTTCTACGACATTATCACTTTTGTGTTTATATAAATAAAAAGGGTACATTATCATTTATTATATTTATCATTGTGTTAAAAATCGGTCCACGGGTTTTCTTGTATCTAAGTCGTTTTTGTAATCTATATCTATAAGCACTCTCGAAG
>CAYFFZ010000028.1:0-14096 GCA_964342655.1 uncultured Nitrososphaerales archaeon | reverse complement strand
TTCTAGAACAGCTCAGACAGAAAGGCTACTTAAAAATTGTTGGCGGGGTAAGCGGCAGATACATCTACGTTCCAGTATCTGCAGCAAGCTAGAAAACACCTTTTTATTTTTGTTTACTTTTTTAAGCTTGCTAAAATAAATTTTGTCAAATGATTGAAATTTTATACAGATAAGTTTAAAAAGGGATGATGCAAAGGATAATACAAATAATAAAATGGAAAAAATCAGTCTTCTTTATAAAGAAGAGAAAACGTCGTTTACACAACTTACTTATGACGAGCAAGTTTTGAACTTTATTGCTGAAAAAGTCGGAACGCCATATTATTTGACGGACGAACAGATAATAGCAAAAAATTATAACAAATTAAAACAAGCTTACTCGATCTATCGGGGTCCTTCGATAATTGCTTACTCGGTAAAGGCTAACTTTAATCCCTATATTCTAAATTATCTAAGTAAACTGGACAGCCACTTTGACGTGACATCACCAGAGGAGCTCTACTTTCTTATAAAATCTGGTGGAAAACCGGAAAACGTTGTTTACACAAGTGTTACTGAGACAGAAGAAGAATATAGGAATGTTATTTCAAAAGGAATCAGGAGAATAGTAGTAAGCTCGATGAGAGGACTTTATAACGCTATTGAAGCTGGAAAAATGCTAAATGTTGTACCTGAAATAAGCATCAGGGTTAATCCTGAAGTTCAGGTAAGAGCGGAAATCAGGTCAGCCATGAAAATTAGCAAATTTGGTGTGCCTTTGAACGGTACAAACCCCGAGTCCGCTTATAAAATGGTAAAGATATTGCTAGATGAGCCGAACGTTAAATTTGGAGGTTTCCATTTTCACTTAGGATCCCAGCTCGAAGAGCCCAATGCTTATCTCCAAGCTTTAGAAAAAATCAAGCAGCTAATTTTAAAGATCAAAAAGGAAAGGGAGTTCAAAATAAACTTCTTGGACATAGGCGGAGGAACGCCCGTAAATTACGGAATAAAAGTTCCTTCTCCTGAAGATATTGTAAAAACTATCATAGAAAAGATAAATGAGCTAGTTGACGTTAACGGTGACTTTTTTACATTAGCCGTTGAATCAGGAAGATTTGTAGTTGCTGAATCAACTGTTATGGTTTCAAAGATAGTCAATTCAAAATACTACGGAAATAAAAAAATAATTTATTTAGATGCTGGTTATCATTATCTTTTAGACATTGCTTTATTACAACAAGTTTATCCTCTGGAAGTTATAGGGTCTAAGGAAACTAATGAAGAAAAACCAATCGTCGCAGGCAGGCTATGCGATTCAATGGATGTTTTTCAAGTAGGCCCTGAATCAAAATTGGATGGGGCTGAAGTCGGAAAGCTTGTTTTGATCAAGAACGTCGGTGCTTATTCTGTTGTTTTCAACATGCCTTTCCACAGCCAGGTTAAACCCGCAATAGTGTACAGGTCTTCTGACGGTCATTATTATCTAGCTCGTAAAAGACAGGAATTGCAGGATCTTTTTGAAGAAGAAGGAGGAAATCTGCTTAAAGAGAAGCTAGAGATCGTTTAATTTTTGAGTTAAGATTTTAATCAGGTCAAGCGTTTCATTCTTTTTTCTATCGTCTACTTGACCGAATTTAAAATCCTTTGAAAGTGTTTGAAGCTTTTTCCCTTCCAGCTTTGAGAGCTCATGAAAAAAATACACGCTTGCTTCAACATCTTTTTTATTTGCAAGCAAATTATCAATCTTTTTTAAAAATATGCTTGAATTGTTTTTTTGCATTAACGATGCCAACACATACGCCCTTTGTTTTAAAATTGAACCTAGGTTAGAATCTATCTGTAAAATTTCAAATATCCTCTTTAATATTTCAGAATTTTCTTTTTTTATTTGGCTAAAAATATGCGAAGGGCTCAGGCTTGTGCCTGACAAAACAACTGCTGGTTCAATCAGCCGCGCAACAGAAGCGTAAAAGGATATTGAGCCAAAAAAAGAAATTTCCGATAAGTGTTTTATCGATTCTTTTAACGAATTTTCTGTTATATTTTTGATCAAATCTGATTTATTTTCATTAACCGCTAAATTGTATTTAAAATACGGGTCGTAAAGAGGCATAGTATCTCCTTTAAACAAAGATTTTTCATTCTGAAGCCCATATACAATTACTTTGTTTTCCTCATCAAAAATCAAAGGGGATATTTCAGAAGGAAATATAATTAAATCATTGTAACAAAAATCAAAGCTGATTCTTTTAACATGGCATCCAGTGTATATGATGGTTTTATCTGGAAATTTACTAATAACCTTGTTGATTACATCTTCTTTTAACAAAATCCTCACCCAATTATAGTATTTTTGGATATGTTAATTTAATGCCATTTAATAAATTATATGCATGGTGCTTATAGAATTTGAAGGGAAGAAACCTTTTGTACACCCCACTAGTTATGTTTCTAATACCGCAATAATAATAGGCGATGTCAGGATAAAAGAAAACGCCAGCGTTTGGTTTAATTCTGTTTTACGAGCAGATACAAATACAATAGAACTAGGTGAATACAGCAATGTGCTCGAAGGTGTTCTGATAAAGCCCGATGAAAGTGCATGCGTCATAGGAAAAAAGGTAACAGTGGGTAAGGGATCGATATTAGAAGGAGTAGTTATAGAAGAAGGAAGCATAGTCGGGGCAGGATCAATAATACTTGAAAATGCGCGTATAGGGAGAGGAAGTTTTGTTGCTGCTGGAAGCTTGGTACCACAATTTATGGTCATACCTGAAAACAGTCTAGTAATGGGTAACCCTGCTAAGATAGTTGGAGAAGTTAAACCTCAGCAGAGAAAATACGCTGAAGAAAGTTGGAGAAAATCATTAATACTTAAGGATTCATATAAAAATATACCGTATTAAAAAATGAATAAAGAAAACGATGAAGGAAATATCGAGTATAAATTATTACTTGAAAAACTAACTGAAGAGAGGGCCGAAAGGCTAGCAGCTCAAATGCTTTACAGGCTTAATGAAGGGCATGGAGAAGCGTTTTATATTGTCGGGCTTTCTGACGACGGACAACCGATCGGACTTTCAGACTCTGATTTGAACAACTCTTTAAACAACCTTAAACTTATAGCCCAAAAAGCTGGAGCCAGCATGCAGATAATTAGAACAGTGCTGGGAGAAAAGGGAGCAATAGCTGAAGTGTACATTAGAAGAATAAGAAATTATCCGCCTGTAGAAGTTTCTGTTGCTCTATTGGGCAACGTGGATGCTGGAAAGTCAACCCTAAAGGGAGTATTGACGTTTTCGACTTTAGACAATGGCAACGGATATGCTATGTCCCTTGTGGCAAGATACTTGCACGAAATAAAAATGAGAAGAACTTCCTCTGTATCGGTGCATATTATTGGTTATGATTCTGAAGGAAGGCTAGTAAATGACGTATTGCAAAATTATAATGAAGCTGAGATATACTTAAAGAGCAGCAAAATAATTTACCTTATTGATCTAGCTGGACATGAAAAGTACTTTAAAACAACGCTGAAAGGCATCATGGGAAACCTGCCTGACTATAATATTCTGGTTGTTTCCCTGAGCAGCGGGCCCATAGGCACATTTAAGGAACATTTAGGCATATCAGTAGCACTTAAAATTCCTATAATAGTTGTTTTTACCAAAGCTGATATGGCTCCAAAACCAATAGCCGAAATGAGCATTAATGAAGTCGTCAAAATGCTAAAGATGCCTGGTATAGATAAAATCCCGTTTATTGTAAAGGATGAGTCAGATTTGATAGTAGCGTCTAAAAACATAGCTAACGGCAGAATCGCACCGATATTTATCGTTTCTAATAAAACCGGAGAAGGGCTCGGCCTATTAAAAAAGTTCATGAACTTTTTGCCGAAAAGAATGAACTGGGAGGAAAGAAGAACTGAAAAATTTACGCTTTATATAGATGATATATTTCGAGTTGCAGGCGTGGGTACAGTTGTTAGCGGATTGATAAACACAGGAAGCATAAGAGAAAACGAAGAAATCTATGTGGGACCATTGGCCGATGGCTCTTTTAAGAAAGCTAGCGCTTTTTCGATCTATAAAAACCGTGTGCCAGTCAATTCTGCGTATGCAGGTGATTATGTAACTATAGCTCTTAACAAGATTTCGCCTGAGGAAATAAAAAGCGGAATGGTTTTAACCGCCGACGTAAACTCTGTAAGAGCTGTTTGGAGATTTAAAGCGGATATAAGGGTGCTGCATCACCCCACACTTATTAAAGTAGGATATGAACCAGTAATACAAGTAAACACTATTAAAGAAGTTGCAAAAATTATAAGCTCGCAACCTCCGTTTCTTAAAACTGGGGAGTTTGGCAGCGTTGTTTTTCAGCTTAAGTACAGACCCGTTGTCATAAACGAAGGGGATACTTTCGTATTTAGAGAAGGCAAAGCTAGAGGTATAGGGAAAATAACCTCAATATTAAACTAACTGTTTTTCAGTTTTTGTCATGGATTCAAGTTCGTTTAATGCCAGATAATAGCTTTCTTCAGGAGATTTTCTGTAGTTGTTTATCATTTCAATCACGTTATCGATTCTTCTTATTCCCTTTAATGCCATCCATCTCAAGTAGGTTTCCCTTCTCTGAAGATCTGTTTCAAAGTCATTTCTACTGATGCCATATCTTTGTTCTAACAACTGGGCTATCCTGCTTTCACCCGTATATTTAATCTCATCAACAGTAGGATCCCATTTGAAAGAATCTTTCATTATAATGCTCTCAGTCTTGCTGTCGTATCCTACTATTTCTGCTAGTTCTATCATTCTTCTGGTAACCTTTTTTTGCATGCTTACCCTTAGCTGTAGGCCTATCATGTTCAGGGTGCTCGCGATAAAGTCTTTGGGTATGTTCATGGGTTTTGTGGACAACCTTTCTATAACCGCTTCAATTGTTTCAGCGTGGATTGAGGATAAGCCCCCGTGACCTGTCGCTATCGCTTGCAATAGTGTATAGGCTTCTTCGCCCCTTACCTCTCCTACTATTATAACATCTGGCCTCTGTCTCAAAGCCTCTTTAAGAAGATCAAAAAGGGTTATGTTCTTAACAAATTCTGTCTGTACTTCTCTGGTAACTGAAGCTATCCAGTTTTGACGATAAAGGTTAAGCTCCCTTGTATCCTCTATAGTAATTACTTTATAATTTATAGGTATAAAAACAGTCAAAGCATTAAGAGTTGTCGTTTTGCCGCTAGCAGTCCCACCAGCTATAAGCAAAGACATGTTGTGTTCTATCGCTATCCATAGGTAAGCTGCGAGCTGTGCTGTTAAAGTTTTAAAGTTTATTAAATCTATTATCGTAATTGGATCAGTTCTGAATTTTCTTATTGTAAAATTGGTACCTCTACCTGTAACTTCTCCTCCAAGGGTTATTTGTATTCTGTGCCCTTCGGGCAGAGTCGCATCAACCATCGGGTTAGAAAAACTAACCGTTCTCCCACTTTTATAAGCAAGCTTTAAAATGAAAGAATCGAGTTCTTCTTTACTTGAAAAATAAACGTTGCTAGGTAAGCTTTCATAAAATCTATGCCATACATAAACAGGTATGTTAGGACCATTGCATGATATGTCTTCTATTTCTTCATCGTGAAGCATTACATCTATTTTCCCGTAACCAAGAAGATCTCGTTTAATGTAATAATAAACCTTTTCGCCTTTATCCTGCATTTTTAATTCTTTTAACCTAGAACCAATTAGATTTTTCATCTTTTCCCAGACTTGCTCTTCTGATTCATTTGAATTGTAGCTTATCTTTTCAAACAGATATTTTTTAACGTCTTCAATGAGCTTTATTTCATCCGGGTTCAACGTTGGTTCAAGGACATAATAAATATAGTCGCCGTGTTCATCGGTGGCTATACCCACATAAACATTTCCGAGAGATTCTATCTTTTTTAGATCAACAAATTGTACGTTATATTCAGGTTCTTTTTCATTTTCTTCTGGTTTGTTTTCTTTTTTCTTTTTCCAGAACATTATCTTGATGATTAAATTTACCTTTTCTTATTTATAAACTTAAAACTTAAACTTTTTTAAGCATCCGCTGATCTTTTTGGTACATAACAACTGTAAGGTTTACCATCGTTTATTTTTAACATCGCGTTTTCAATTTCTTCGTTTGCAACATCCACCCACTTTTCGTCCCATTTTATCTCTTCCACTTCTAAAGTTGTTTTACCACTAACCAAATCTTTTACGATTTTCCATACTGCGGTTCCATAGAAAGGCTTAACCAGCTTACTGTCGTTATATTCGCATCTGGCTACAGCACTATTCTTTTTTACAAAATAAATACAATCCTTACAAAAAGGACTCATCCATATAACGTCTCTTTGGGGTCTATAATATTTTAACAGCTCTTCGATAAACCGTTTTTCTCTTTTTTTGTGCGCCTCTAAAAGCTCTTCCTTTCCTTTTTCTGTTCTTGTGTAATAGTCTAAGTTCTCGGTAATATTTTCAAATGCTTCCTCTTCTTCTTTTTTTGGCATTACAACAATTAATGATTAAATGATCTATAAAAACGCTCTACTTATTTTTGTTTTAAATCAGTTCGCTACATGCCTAAAATTCTGCGCATGTTTGCTTTCTTTCATTTGTTTTTTCCATAAAGCGCGATCAATTTGTTATTTATAATGGGTTAATCTTAAAAATCCTCACATATTTAACTAAAAACTTTTTAAAGATCTTACATAATTTTGGGTCAAGGAAAATAACTTCCTTCAAGCTTGGCTTCAAGGCTCTTAAATATCATCCTATCCGATATAACAGACATGCCACAGTTATTATCTACTATCTGCACTTCAAGGATGAAATCGGGCTTTTCTAAATTCACTTTACGGTCTATTTCTTCAGCAATTATTTCAATAATTTTGGCTCTCGTAATTTTTGAAAGCCTAATCTCTGCTTCTATCTTATAGCTTGCGCTAGTAGGTATGTAAGAACCGAGCTTTTTAGCAACATTTTTAATTTGAACGGTATCGAGCGGACAATTGTCGGTTATGGGAACGAACCTAAGAATCCTTCTTATCTTCCACGGATCTGTATAGGCTAAGCTCCATAAGCGTGCAGAAGCTTTTATAGGATCTCCGTTTAGTTTACCAAAAGTTACGCTGTTCGTGTTAAAAGAAAGAAAAACAATAGGTTCATATTCATTTAAAAGAGCCTTTAATTCTCGCTCAAGCTCACGCTTGTAATTGTTGTAAGTAGTAGCTACAAAATTAAATTCCAATCGCATTAAATATGTTGTTAAGCCCAGAAATAATCGTTTCTCTAGATGTAGCATATGAGATTCTTATGTAACTCGGATAACTTTCACCAAATCCTAAACCGCTAGTAACGCTTACCCTAGCTTTCTCTAACAGGTACTCTGCCGGATCTGTATTTTTTATATAGTCACCAAGGTCGATAAAAAAGTAAAATGCTCCGTTTGGCCTAACGTATTTTAAACCTTTTTTATCCAGCATTTCTATTATTATTTTTCTTCTTTCAGAAAATTCTTTAACCATAATTTTGACATCATCGTCACACTCTTTTAGTGCTGTTATTCCAGCTATCTGTGCGAAAGTTGCTGGCGATGTTGCAGTATGCCCCTGTATTTTGGCCATCTGCTTAACGATTTCGGGAGAAGCTATTGCATATCCAAGCCTCCATCCTGTCATTGCATATGCTTTGCTAAAACCGTTAATTAAAATCAGCCCATCTTCATAGCTTAAGTATTTTCTAAAAGACGTGTAATCGCCTTCGTACACGAGCTGATCATAAATTTCATCGCTTATTATGAATAAGCCGTTTTCTTTAGATAACTGTGAAAGCTGTTTTACTGTTTTATCTTTATAAACTACTCCAGTGGGGTTGTTAGGTGAATTGACTATTATTGCCCTTGTTCTTTTGTTTATTTTATTTTTTATGAGATCTATATCAGGCTCAAAATTTTCATCTGTATTTAGTTCGACAGGTACACCTCCTGTTAATTTAATTATCTGTTTATAACTTGACCATGCCGGGTTCAATATTAAAACTTCATCTCCAGGATTAAGTATTGCGTATAAGGCATAAAATATACCCTGTTTAGAACCAGGAGTAACTATTACGTTTGACGGATTTACAGAATATTTTTCGGCTATGGCCTGTCTTAATTGAAGAACACCCGCAGAGGAAGCGTAATGCGTAAAACCTTTTAACATTGCATTATAAGCTGAATCAATTATCTTTCGTGGAGTAGAAAAGTCCGGCTCGCCTACATCAAGCTTATATACGCTTATTCCTTTTGCTATCATTTCGTTTGCCTTTTCAGAAGCCTTTAAAGTAGCGGATTCCTCTAACTCCAACAACCTTGATGGCGCTGTATACTTCATCGTCTAACCCTTTAATTTAGGCATATTTAAATTCTATAACAACCTATGTCTTAAGTGATAGATATGAAAGAATTCGTATACGAAAAACCAGGTGGAACTGAAGTTATAAAGAAAGTAGAAAAGGATGTGCCTAAAAGCGCACCAGGTAAGGTGATAGTAAGGGCCTCCTTTGGTTCTGTAAATCATGTTGATATATGGGGTAGAATGGATCTGCCTGGACAACCTTTCCCTAGAGTATTCGGATCTGACCTTTCAGGTTACATAGAGGATCCTTCAGACAGCATTTTCAAGAAAGGGGACAAAGTTGTGCTGTACCCAATGAAATTTTGCGGTTTTTGCAAGAACTGCCTAGCTGGCTATGAAAACAGTTGCTTTTACAGGGCAATTTATGGAGTTCACGTAGATGGTTTCTTTGCTGATTATGTAAGCGTTGAAGCTAAAAACGTGCTAAAACTGCCTGAAAACGTCTCGTTAGAATATGCAGCTGCTCTTCCAGTTGCATATACTACAGCTTATCATGGCTTGATAAACAGAAGCAAAATAGAACCTGGTTCTACCCTTCTAATATTAGGGGGGACCGGCGGTGCTGGCGTTGCTGCGTTGCAAATAGCAAAAGCTGTAGGCTTACGTGTATTAACAACAACTTCTTATGATTGGAAAGCAGAAATGCTAAAGAAGCTGGGCGCAGATGAAGTCCTAAAGCCAGATGATAAACTATTTGAAAACATACTAAAGATAACCGACAATAATGGTGTAGATGTAGTCTTTGACGCTTTAGGAGGCAGCTACACGTCTTTGGCTTTAAAAGCTGTCAGAAAAGGTGGCAAAGTAATCAACATGGCCATGACCACAGGATCTGAAATTCAATTAAATTTGAGACAGATTTACGCTAACAATATAGATCTGCTTGGAGTTTATCTGGGGACGAGAAAAGATTTGTTAGATCTTTTAAATATGGTTTCACAGGGGAAAATAAAACCGCTCATAGACAGCGTCTTCCCAATAGATGATGTCGATAAAGCACAGTTAAGAATGGAAAAGAGGAACCATATAGGTAAAATTTTGTTAAAGTTTTAAACCTTTATAATTTTACCGTATCTTCCCAGGTTAAGCCTTTTTTCTTTTTTAAAATTGCTAACATAGCCGTTTACTATTTGAATTTTATCTCCCACGTCTACCATTTGAATTTGTTCTCCCCACAAACTGAGTATTATGCTCCCACTTCCATCTTCAAGCAGCGCATCCGCTACGCTTGCATCCTGCCCATTCCATAATTTAATCCTTTTTGGTTCAGACTTGTTTATGATTTTACCTTCTACCTTGACTCTGGCGCTTCCTACTGAAAGATCTCTTATTTTCAATGCAATTTATTTTCAAACAGGACTTAAAAAACATTAGGTTAAATCCATACGACCACAGGTAAATAATTGAAAGTTTTATTAAACTAATACAAATTCAATCCTTTTATTATGGGATCCTTTATTTTCAAAGTTAGTTATCCTTATGCCACCTATTTCATTTATGTTTTTTACATGAGTACCCCCATCCATCTGCATGTCTAGACCAACAATTTCGACGACTCTAACTGTCTCAAGTTTTTTTAAAAGCTCCTGGCCTGGTTTGGTTCTTGCTATATCAGGGATCTTTTCAGCTTCTTCTTTTGACAAAAACTTTACAACAACTTCTCGGCCTCTTTTTATTTCGTTGTTTACCATTGATTCGATTTCAGGCATCATTGTTTTGTTTAACTCAGGATAATCTACATCAACTCTTGCCTTTTCTAAGAATATCTGACCTCCAGTTAAAAATGCCTTCCCGAAATTTTTTCTTAAAAGTGCATCAAGAAGATGTATTGCCGTATGGTATTTCATGTATGTATACCTTTTATCCCAGTCAATTAACCCTCTTACCTTTTTACCAGATATATTTGTTCCAGCGTCTTTATTTACAAAGTGTGCTACAATGTCTTCCCTTTTTTCAACCTTCTTAACATCTAGCTTTTTTTCCTCTAAAAATAACCACCCTTCATCGTTCGGTTGACCTCCTCCTCCAGGATAAAAAGCCGTTTTATCTAAAATCACAGAATCACCTAAATCATCTATGATTTCAGCTGCGAATTCCTTTATGTAAGAATCTTTTAGGTATAGCAGTTCAGTCAACTTATCTCCCTTATTTCTCCTGGCCTCAGTATTAAAACCTCAGTTGAGGGTCTAAGTTTCTTTACTTTTTCTTCAAATGCGTGTGGATCCTGCTTGATCACGTCAAAAGTATTATAATGCATGGGTATTGCGTAACGCGGGGAAAGTAGCTGCACTGCTATTGCTGCTTGTTCTGGGTTCATCGTAAAAAAGCCTCCTATGGGAAGAAGCGCAACGTCTGGGCTATAAACTTCGCCTATGAGCTTCATGTCTCCAAACAATCCTGTATCTCCCGCATGATAGATTCTAAATCCGTTCATAAAGATAACCGCGCCTGTTGGAGAACCGTGAGTCGAACTATGAAAGGCCTGGGTTAGGTAAACCGTTAAACCTTCTTTCAAAACTGCAGGACCGCCTATGTTCATGCCTATGGAGTTTCCGCCATTCTCGCTGATATAGTTAGCGAGCTCAAAAACGCTAATTATTGGTGCACCTGTTCTTTTTGATATATCTATAGCTTCGCCAAGATGATCGCTGTGGTCGTGAGTCACTATTATGTAATCAGGTTTTACCTCTTCCGGTTTAACAGGTGAAAATGGATTAGTCAACCATGGGTCTATGAGAACGGTTGTTTTCTGATCGCTTATTTCAAATGCTGCATGCCCTAACCATTTTATTTTAACCGCTTTCATAAATTAAATGTTGTAATTAAAGTTTATAAATTCTTTGCGAAGTTGATCCTGCATTTTCTATAATGTATGATTTATTTAAAATAAACCGAACCTCGGGTCGTTTTTAATGTTTCTGCTTTTAATATTAGGATATGGTGAATCTAAACGTATTGTCTGTAATAAAATTCCCCTTTTTTGTGCTTCTGAAATTATCCATTTTTCGTCATGTACTTGATCATAGCCGAGAGCGACTATGTCCGGCCTTATTTTCTCAACTGTAATCATGAGGTCATTTTCATCACCAAGAATAGCCGCATCAACATATCTTACCGCGCTAACAAGTTCTACTCGAAGTTTTTCAGAATGGAGAGGCTGCACGCCCTTGAATTTAACAACGTTAACATCCCTAGCAACTACCACTATAAGCAGATCGCCGAGTTCTTTCGCTTTTCTTAAAAAATATACATGACCTGGATGTATTATATCAAAAACTCCCCCTGCAAGTACAACCTTTATCTTTTCTCTTGCTTTCCTTGTTAAGTTTAAGTCCTCGTCTATAAAGCTATTTTGTAACAATATTTTTTTATCGTCACTATTTAGAGTTAAAGTAGCGCCAATGATCTTTGACAGATAAATATCTTTGATTAGCGATTTGATCCTATCCGTTTCATTCAATTTTTAGCTATAGCTGGATCAAAAAACACTATCTCGTACCAAACGTACTTGCCGTCTTCGCCAAGATAGTAAAGGCCTAATGGTTTTAAGTTAACGTATTTCTTTTTAGCTCTTTCTAATGCTATTTCCTCTTTGGACTTTTGTCCCGAGATTAGCTTAGAACCAGCGTGCTTTTGCCTCCTTCCTGAATTGGGTCTTTGGATTTTCATTCCACCTTTGCTTACTCTTATCCTTACAACAATGTATCCCGGTTTATCTTTGTAACCTAAAGATCTAGCGCGATCTAATCTGGTCGGTTTTTCTACTCTTAAAATTCTTGGTTCGCTTCTCCATTTTATTAAATAATTTTTGTATTCTTCAGGTTTTTCTTTATAGTATTTATACCATGTTTCATTTATATAATCATACATGTTTGTCATTGCTTTAACGCCTCTATTAACCTAGATACGGTAAGAGTAGCTGCTAAACGCTGAGCCTCAAACGTCTCCCCCCCTATATGGGGTGTCAGTATAACATTATCTAAGCTAAGAAGCTCCTTGTTAGTTGGGGGTTCAACTTCGAATACATCTAAGGCTGCTCCAGCTATCATTTTACTCTTTAACGCATATACTAAATCGTCCTCTTTTATAACGTTACCTCTAGAAGTGTTTATTAAGAAAGCGCTAGGTTTCATGAGCTTAAGTTTTGATATGTCTATAAGATGATATGTTTGAGGCCCACCGGGAACATGAAGCGTTACGAAGTCGGAACTTTTTAAAACCTCTTCTAAACTTACTTGCTTAGCTTCGTACTCTGAAAGAGTTTTTTCATCAACTTGAATTACATCATAAACTAATATCTTCATGCCTAAGCTTCGAGCTACCTTTGCCACACCCCTGCCGATTCTGCCAAAACCCACAATGCCCAGAGTTTTACCGTAGAGTTCATGTCCTATAAACTCTGTTTTGAGCCACTTGCCTTCCTTCATGGTTTTATCAGCCTTACACATATATCTGCTCAATGCTATCATGAATCCTATTACAAGCTCTATTACAGATTGAGTCAACGATTCAGGAGCATTTACTACTTTGATGCCTCTTGCTTTAGCCGCATCTAGATCTATGTTATCGAGGCCTACTCCAGCTCTGCCTATTGCCTTAAGGTTTCTCCCCGCTTCAATTATTTCTTTTGTAACTTTGGTCCTGCTTCTTACCAAAAGGGCATCGTAGCTAGCTACTATATTTTTAAGCTCTTGAGCAGTTATGTTTGGCTTATAATCAACTTCAAACCCTTTTTCCTTAAGCATCTTTATTCCTTCTTCATCAATAGGGTCGCAAACCAACACTTTCATTACATATCACGCCAATCCATACTATTAAGAAAATATAAGCGTATCTTTTTTACCTAACACATCGAATAATTTTTTAAAATTTGAACCGTCGTTTTATTTTAAAGCTTTCAATGCCTTTATGATGTCATCTTCACAACTGAGCCCGTTTCCTTTTAATTCATAACACCAGTCTTTTTCAATAATCATAAAGGCTCTTCCGTATATGGAATAAAGCGCTTCTATTAACTTCTCTGGGTTATTTAAATAGTTTGTTTCATTAATGTAATAAGCGTGTTCTAAATGCCATAAAACCGCTCTTTTAACTGTTTCTCCTCCATATTTTAGCAAAGATTGAATAAAAAGCTCCCAACTTTTTTGCTTAGGATCCATTTTACATTATTAAGTAATGATTTATTATTTATAAAGAACCACGTCAAAATCTTTATCCTATTAGTTTTAATTTCTTATTAATTCTTTTTAAAAAATATTATTTTGCGTTATAAAACTTCAACCTTTCTCCAAAAAGTTCCTTGAGGCGTATCTATCAGCTTTATGTTGAACTTGAGCAAACTTTCCCTTATTTCATCTGCATCTTTAAACTTTTTTTCCTTTCTTAATTTATTTCTTTGCGCGATCAACTTTTCTATGTTTTCTCTTTCACTGACAGAGACTTCTTTTAATCTAAAGCCAAATAAACTGAAGAGATCTTGGAACGGCTTGAGCCTTTTAGAAGTTTCTTTAGAAATCTTTGAAGAAGCCCACAATTGGTTTATCTTTTTTGAAGCCCTTAACATACGGTTTAAAGCAGCAGGCGTGTCTAAATCGTTTTCTAGATCTTTAATAGCTAAATCTATTTCATTGATTATATCTGATACATCTGCGTCATAATCTATGTTAAAAGGCTGCAACAAGCTGTATGAAGC
>CAYFFZ010000027.1:0-14288 GCA_964342655.1 uncultured Nitrososphaerales archaeon | reverse complement strand
GTGGAGGACGTCAGGGGTTCGTTGCTCAGAAAGATGTTCATAGCCGATTACATAAAGAGCGGCTACAGTGTAAATTATATAATAGGCCCTAACGAGAACATGGAAAGTTTTTTAGAGGATATGAGAACTCTTCTAGGCAGTACAGAAAAGATCAACATAATAACTTTTAACGCAAAGGACTACAATTACAAAGCGGATAAAATAGTTCATCCTCAGTCAAGCTTTAAGCAAAACGCGGTTAACTTCATAAACCTGTTAGCCGATGAGGGGTTTGCTGTAAAGGATCCTGTTGAATACGAAATATTCGTAAGGGAACAGCTAAAGCATGACCTTGAACTCAACAGGATCACAATAATAATAGGGTATTCAGGGCAGGAAGCAATGAAGGTCCAGCTCAAGTACGCAAATTTGGTGAGGAAGATGGCAGTCACGGACGGCTTCCTGTTCTGGAGAAGCATAAGGCCCCTTGGACCCCTTTACTTCGTAGACATAAGGCCAGAGGAAGGGAGCTTGGGCTTCATAAGGGTGGGATAAAATGGTAAAAAAGAGCATTAAGAATATAATTGAAGAAACTCTTGACCTTTTTGGCGGTGAACAAGTTAGGAAAGCGGTTCTTTTCCACATGAACCTTAGGTACAAGGTTAAGCCGGAGGAAGCGCTTTCAAAGGCTGAAGCATTTGTTGAAGCGCTAAAGGACATATATGGACCTTTTGAAGGATCGATAGAAAAGGAGATCTGCAACAGGATAGCCAGTGAATATGGTATAAAGTACAGTAGCAACAGCCTTGTTGAGCTAGCAAAGGAGATTAAGAAGGAACAGAATCTCCAGAGAATCTGAAAAGTTTTTCCTTTAAATTTATAAAATCGCAGGCTTTTTGAAAATTTCGTAAGCAAAAGCTAAAAGCAGATTCATGCTAACGCATCTTGTTGCAGGAAGTATATGTTTTTATTGAGATCCCAAAGGGAAGCAATATAAAGATAGAGTATGACGACAAACTAAAAGGGCTAAGAGTGGACAGGATACTTTACACTGCTACCGTTTATCCTTTTAACTACGGCTTTATCCCCGGGACTCTCGGGGAAGACAGAGATCCGCTGGACTGCATAGTTATAACTTATGATCCTTTGCCCCACGGGGTATACATAAAGGCCATCCCAATAGGTATGCTTGTGACTGAAGACGAGCACGGCATAGACAAAAAGATAATAGCAGTTCCGCACCCTTCAATAGATCCTAAGTTCAGCAACGTTAATAGTCTTGAGGATCTTCCTCCAGGAATAAAAGAAGAGATCAAGCACTTCTTCGAGCACTATAAAGAACTTGAGAGCGGCAAGTGGGTTAAGGTTCATGGTTATGAGCTAGCTGAAAGCGCTATCAAAACTATTGAAGAAGCCTTCTGGAGGGCAAACAGCGTCTAAAGTCAGTTTTATAAACAGCTCATTTTTATAATGATTTATACAATGTCACACAATTATAGTGTTATAAAGTTTGCTGCCTGAGCTCACGGTTCTGTGAGGGGCCACTTTAACTCCAACAAGCTCTGACCCCTCTCCTATAGTTACGTCATCAGCAATTACAGAACGCTCTATTCTTGTAGGCTTTTCTTTGAACGATTTTACTTCAACGTGTCTTCCCAGGATCGAGTCCTTTATAAGAGCGTAATCTCCTATGACCGACCTGTCCATTATTGCGCTACCCTCTATTTGAACGCTTTCCCCTATTACTGTAAAGTTGTCAACGTTTGAATTAGCTATCCTAGTACCACTTCCTATAGAAGCATGCCTTCCGATCAAAACTTCCCCTTCTAGCTCCAAATCCCCTTTTTCATACATGTTCTTTATCGTGGCCCTTCTTTTTCTTGAATCAGGGCTTGTACCCTGCACGAAGATATCCTTCCCGTTTTTTATTCTAAAAGCCTTAAGCCCTTCTGCACCAAGCTTTTTCATCATAACTTTCATAGTTTCAAGGTATCTCTCAGGTGTTCCGACGTCAAACCACAGAGATCTGATAACATAACCCATGACCTTATAGCCAGAACTTATAAGATACGGTATCACGTCTTTTCCGAAGTCCGTCTTCCCTTCCTTTATCATCGACTCAAATTCTTTGTTTCTGAAAACGTTTCTTATCTCTGGCGAAATAACGTATATGCCGGTGTTCGCTAAATTTGAAGGTGCCTCCTCTTTTTTTGGTTTCTCCACAAACTTCTTTATCCTGCCTTTTTCCAGTACAGCCACGCCAAAGTCCTCAACGTTTTCAACTTCTTTCAGGACAACGGTCATGAAAGCCCTGTTTTTTCTATGGTATTCAAGAACCCTTCTTAGATTCATGGAAAAAACGTTGTCGCCCTGAACTACAAAGAAGTCTTCTTTAACGTCATAGTACTCAAGACAAACCCTTACGGCATCAGCGTTCCCGGAACTGTCGTACCTCGGCATGTATTTGAAGTGAACCCTAGGTTTTATTCCGTACCTAGCTGAAAACCCTATTCCTTCTTTATAATAATCAAAAAGCGACCTATAGTTTACATAACCTCTGACCCCGAATATTATTTCCTTGATCCCCTGTCTTGCGAGCTCAACCAGCGTGTGCTCGATAAGCGGCCTGTTCAGCAGCCTTACAGTTGCCTTTGAATTTTCGTATGTTAGTGGTCTGAGCCTTACAGCTTCGCCTCCTACCGGGATTATGGCTTTTAGGCTCGAGAGAGAGTAAGCCATTATATTTGTTTATATGCAACCGCGGTATATAAAATGTTGTAGATGCAAAAACTGATGCTTGGGTTTGAAGTTCATCAACCCTTCAGGATAAGGAGGGACTACTTCTGGAACCCTAGGATAAGGGGAAATCTTGATGAAAGGTTCTTTGACACAGAACTTAACAGGGAAATTTTCGTAAGGGCAAAAACAAAGTGCTATATTCCAGCTACAAGAATACTCCTTGAAGAAATAGAAAATGCAGAGAACGAAGGAAGAGAAATCTCGTTCTTTTTCAGCATTTCAGGGACTTTTCTTGAGCAATCTGAAATGTGGGGCAAAGACGTGCTTGAGCTCTTCAGCCAGCTCGCTTCAACGAAAAAGGTGGAGTTCTTGGCTCAAACATACTATCACTCTGTTACATCTATGTGGGAAGATCTTTATGAATGGAGAGAGCAGGTAAAGGCTCACAGCGAAGCCATAAAGAGCTATTTTGGTCAAGAGCCGGTTACGTTTGAGAACACCGAGCTTTTGATGAACAGGAAGATAGCAGAAGAGGCTGAAAAGCTAGGCTTCAAAGCAGTAATAGCTGAAGGAAGGGAAGACATATCTGGAGGAAACCCAAACAGGGTTTTCAGACTGAAGGGCGGTAACATAAGGATATTTTTGAGAAACTACAGGCTCAGCGATGACATAGCTTTCAGGTTCTCTGATACTAAATGGGATCAGTACCCATTGACTGCTGAAAAGTTCGCTAGATGGGTCGCTAAATCTCAGGGCAAAGTAGGTCTAGTTTTCATAGATTATGAAACTTTCGGGGAACACAATTGGCCTGAAAGCGGGATATACAATTTTCTAAGATGGTTGCCGAGGGAGCTTTCGAAAAATGGGGTAGAACTAGTAAAGCCAATGGACATGATAAGTGAAGGCGGAGATGAGCTTGATTTTACCTCTACTGTTTCTTGGGCAGATCTGAAGAAAGATGAAAGTAGCTGGCTCGGTAACATAATGCAATGGGCCTATGACGATTCAGTAAGAAGGGGGGAGATGCTGGCTAAGAGCTTTGGAGGTGAATGGTTAAAAGCGTGGAGACGTTTTACTTCAAGCGATAACTATTATTATCTGTTCATAGGCGAGAGTTCTCCAATGGTCGTACACAGCTACTTTAACAGCTTTAACTCGCCAATAGACGCTTTTATAAATGAATTTTACGCCTCAAGTCAGTTCAACTTTGAACTCCTGCAAAAAGCCGGGATAAGAAGGGAACCGTTTGTGTTTTTGAAAGGAGGAAAAAGAGGACCCATAGCTTGGGACAGAAATACTTTTGAAGAAATAATAAAAAGGAACCCTCAGTTTTCTGATATGAAAAAGTACGTTCAGGATTGGTTAAAATGAAAAGGGTGGAATCTTTCTGGATGGAAGACGATATAAAAAGGGTCTGGTTCTTTACTGCGGAGTTCAGCGGCGTTGCAAGCCTTGGAGGACTCGGAAACGCAGTTGGCGGGATAGCAAGGGAACTTGCAAAAAGAGGAATAGAAGTTGACGTCTTCATGCCAAGCCATGGGAGGCACATGAGCGATCAGCACAGGTATTTGCTAGGTCTACAGGACATAGGAATAAGGGCTGAGGGTGACAGGATAGGCATAGATGGGAAAAAATATCATTACAGAATCGGTTTTGAAAGGGGTAAAATCGATGGAGTTAACGTTTTCCTTGTAAAGGGATTAGATTATGATACAGGAAAGGTCCTAGATTCATGGGATATATACAGCTATGTAGAAGAAAAGAGCTCGCTTTTAGCGAGATCGGTTGAGGCCATAGTACCGTGGGCTATAGGCGCTGGAATCCCTTCAGTAATACATTCTCATGACTGGCACAGCGTTCTTGCAGGAGTAAGGGCGAGACAGCTTTTCGAAGATAGAAGGGTTATTGTACCTTTTGTTTATACGATTCATCTGCTTACCCGCGTATCTTTTCCTTGGCACTATGCTTCTCAGGATTGGTCGGGAATAGCTGACTGCCCACACTATATATGGAAAGTGTACAGGCATGAGATAACAAGCTACAGAGAAGTCTGGGACAACCTTTCAAAAGGAAGCATCGAAAGATTCGGGGCATATGAAGCTGACGCTTTAGCTTCCGTGAGCAGGAGTTATTTGAGATATGACATATTCAATCACATGGGTGGCTGGATAGAAGGAAAGAGTTGTGTGACTTACAACGGGACAGACTGGAACGTAAACGAAGTAAGGGAATTTACAAAAAGGGCTTTTGGAACAGATAGCAGAAAAGAGCTCAGAAGCAAATTGCTATCTATGTTGCATATAATAAGAGCAGTTCCAGAAGATTATAACACAGGAAAGATCCTCTGGGAAAATAAACACATGATAGGGTTGAGGGATGATTGGACTTACGATGACCTTGGCGATGGGCCACTTTTACTAGCATCTGGAAGGGTTTCAAGACAGAAAGGCGTTGATTTGCTGATACGCGCTTTTGAAGAAGCAATTAAAGAAGTACCAGATGCACGTCTAATTTATCTGGGGATACCCGGAGGCGAATACGATCTGCTCTATCATTTGATTGACGAGTTTTCGAAGGTTAAGGATAATGCAAGGATGATAATGAGCTCACAGATAGACAGAAACATTTACAAAGCATTTTACTATGCGGCTTCAGTATTTGCAATACCTTCAAGATGGGAGCCGTTTGGACTTACAGCTGTCGAGTCCATGGCTCTTGGAACACCTGTTGTTGCATATGCTGTAGGAGGGCTAAATGAAACTATTTTGGATCTAAGAGAAAATCCTGAATCTGGAACAGGTTTCCTCGTGGAACCAGAGAACGTTGAACAACTGAAAGAAGGATTTGTTACTTCATTTATCCTTTCACAAGCCGCAGAAGGCAAAAACGTAAATTTAGATAGGCTTTTTCTCCTAAAGACCAGAGAAGCCAGTTTTTGGGAAAAAGTTAGATCGAATGCTATAAATAGAGTCGATAAGATGTTTCGCTGGAACACAACAGTTGACTCCTTGCTCGAATGTTATTCAAAAGCTAAAAAGATGGCTTATTATAAAATAATATCATTCTTTTAAAAATAAAATCTTGAGTTTTATAATAGTTGCAAGTTAAAAGCATACAATTCTATTTTCTACTTAGCGGCTTTTCGCTTAAACGTCTTTTGGTTTTTCGGTAAAGGACCGAAGAGTCGCCTTTATTACAGATTTTTTGCAGATTGCTCTAAACCGTTTAAAACTCTTTTTAACAACTAATGACCATGAGCTATACTGTTAGAACGTTCGATCTAAAAAGTAATTTTTTTACTATAACCTCAGGTCTCTATCCTTTGGGTTTAGCAAAAGTGAATAAAATTATCAGCGTCATCGTCCCTGAATATTACAGCAACCCAGACCCGCTCAGTGAAATAAAGAAAGCAATAAACATGGATAATTTTACGCTTCTTTTTATTACCGCTGCCAAGCACCACCTTTTCTTTGAAGATAATGATAAAATGTATTTTATCTCGCTAGGTATCAAAAACACGGGTAAGCATGCCGGGCATACGATAAACATAGCCGTATTTATAGAAGAACCGCTTTCGTTCAATGGGCTCATAGAGCTTATAAAGGTTATAACAGAAGCCAAATGCGGGGCCCTTATGGACTTTGGCTTAAAGATAACTGGTACTGTTACAGATGGGGTTGCCGTTGGAACATCAGCTTTAGTTGAAAAAATAACTTTTGCTGGCACAGCTACCCCTATAGGCGCTGAAATAGGGAAGAATGTTTATCGAGCTGTTATGGAACTACTTAAAAAAGAGTTCAGTTGAAGATTTGTGCATTTTTATGAATTTTGCGCTGCTTCTTGCTTCGTCTTAGCTTTTTTGCTTACAGAGTAGAGGCCAACTGTTAATAATATAACAGAAACTATGTCAAGTACCTCAGGCAGAAGAGGCAAAACTGTGCTGAATATCGAAAGCACTATTGAGATTATCAATAATATTATTGAAGTTTTTATAATTGTAGAATTAAACTGCGACCCAAGCCTCCAGAAACCTATTAGCACCATTATATATCCAGCAAAAATTACTAGTGTTCCTACAAACATAGGTATTGCAGAAACTAACGCCTCAGCAAGTATCTGGGGAGGCACGCTTTGAGAAGTCTCTAGATAGATAAGCGCACCCTTAACCGAATAAATCATAAATGCGCCCGGGGGCGCTACAAGCAGAAAACCTATAAAGCTCATGATAGATCCTATGTAAGGTGTATGGTATTCAGAGCTGTTAAATTCTGATAGATTCTTCCAGCCGTAAATCATCAGTAAAAGTTCGACGAATCCAACAACAGTGCCTGCGACAATTAGCACTAGCAAAGCGTTCATCATATTACTCATCATCGAGACTGGCAAATGGGCTAAAACGCTCTGTGTGCTCGAGCTTGTAAAGTTAAATCCTGAGCTTATCGACTCCGTAATATTGGCATATTTGGCTAGTCCGGTAAAACTCGCTAGAACGTACGCTGAAAACACCACCAGAACTATAATCCCTCCTATTATTGCAACTATCTGGCTTATGAAAAGGTAGTATGAACCCCTTGAAGCTTTTTCGTATTCGCTCATTCGCAATACGTTATGTATTGTTTTTATATAAGCTTGTCCTGTTCTTTTGGTTTGCGAATTTTTTTCTCTCAAAAAGTTTAATAATTCTGTTAAACAACTGAAATCTAATGAGAAAAAATGTCCTTATCTCCGGCGCGATAATTCTTATAATAGGTGCAGCTCTTTTCTTTGGCGGTCCTTACTTTTTTAAGAGCAACCTCAACCTTTCAGAGCTTCTTCCTCTAAAGAATTCGGCAAGCCTTGAGCCGAATTCCAGCCTATTGCTTGGTTCAGTATCTCCCGGATATATACTAGTTGGTGTATATAATGATACCCCTCTTACTGCCATAAAGATCATAGGAACAAACCTTAATGTAACTAAGGTCGACGGTTACTTTGTTTTCGAATCTTATAACACAGGCAGCAGCATCCAGAACGTCTATGTTCTGAACAATTACAGTCAGATACTTCAGCTTTATTATTCGGTTTTGACGGTTTCAGCTAGCGGCATAGTTTATTCAACTTTAATAGTCCTGCTTGGCGGTGTGCTGATGATAGTTGGAGGCATAATTGTTGTAGTTGGTTTATTTCTAAGACCTAAAACGGCGTCGGTTTAAACGTATAGTCCTAAAAAGCATTTCAAATGGCTTATGCGCTTTAATATCTGGTTAATGTCTGGTTTACCTTATAAGTATTTTAGTTTCTTCAGCAATGCAATCTGTTCGAACAACTCTCCAGAAATTCTTTAATAAGTTTTTAAGTAAATTGATTTCGAAGATAAACAATGATTATATAAAAATTTATATATAAACAACAATTTTTATATCATATCTTCTAAACCGTTATCATGCAGGAAGAGCTTGAAAGGAGGTCCCTTAAAAGGTCCTCGGTTACCTTTCTCGAGACGCTTTACAACTCTTTAGCGGGTCAGGCCCCAGCTTACAGTATAGCTGGAGGTGCAGCCCTCATAATAGGTTCTAGCTTTGGAGCTTCGCCATTAGCCATGCTCATAACGCTTCTAGGTATAATGCCAGTTGTATTTGCGATATACGTTCTCTCAAAAAAATACGTTAACGCTGCCAGCTTTTACGACTACATCAAGAGAAATCTAGGAGAGCCTGCAGGCTTTGTAAACGGTATAGTTTATACCATTTTTTACAGCATACTAGGAATAGGTTCGGAGGCAATAGCGTTTGGCTACTTAGGTTACGAAAGCATATACGCTATAACCGGGATCAGGATAAACCCTCTATTTCTGGTTGCTGTACCAGTAATACTAGCTTTTGCTGTTGCGTATTTAGGCATAAAGCCAAGCGTCAGGTCCGAGGTTGTGCTGACATCGATAGAAATAACTATGCTTCTGGCCTTCTCAATTCTCAGCTTAGTTTATCACTTTTCAGAGTTAACTCTTTACCCGTTCACAGTTCAGGCGACTTTCCAGTCTACTCCTTCTGCAGTGCTTGGTGCCCTGAGCGCTGGGCTTATATTCGGCATAACCTATTTCATGGGGTTTGAAGTGAGCACCATGGTATCAGAAGAAGCCAAGGATCCAACCAAGTCAGTGCCATGGGCAACTACGCTGGCTACGCTTTTTATGGGCTTCCTCTACATATTAGTTATTTATTCTGTGCTCATAGATATTGGAATAAATCCTAGCAGTATAAACAATTTTGTTAGCATGGCAGAGGGCGGAGGCCCCAACCCGGTTTACACTCTTATTAGGTCATACCTTGGATATCCTGGAGAAGTCCTGTTCGCCGTAAGCGTGCTGATAAGCGTCTTCGGTTCTTACCTTGCAACCCTAAATGCTACTGCAAGGATGCTCTATGGCATGTCTCGCGACAGGATGCTTCCCAGCTTTTTGAGTTACGTTCACTCAAGGTTTAAATCTCCCGACAAAGCGCTTGTTACAAGCACAGTGCTTGCGGCTATTTCGGCTTTGATTTCGTATGCTGTTGCACTCGCTGGGGGCTATACTGGAATTGGGCTTACTTACAACGCTATGGAGATAGCTTATGCCGCAGACACATTATTCTATGTCTTCAGCCTTCTCCTTATTGCCATTTCGGCCATAAGGGTAACGAGATTTGCCGGTAAATTAATCATCTTAATAGGTATGGCGCTCCTGAGCATAACATTCTACTTTTCAATTACATATATAGCCTACATGTACGTGTTCTTGGCATCTTTAGTTTTGACAGTTGTCATGTACATTATTGTTAAAAAAACAACTAAAAACAACTAGCTCATTGATTTGCGCTCAAACTATGTAATAAAGAGTTACCAAAACACACGCAAACAGATAAGCCTTTTAATTCGTTACAAACATAACTCCGATAAATCATATAAAGTAACGTCAAAATTCCTCCTAGAACCAACTTTGGAAAGCTCAGTCAGAAAAGCATAAATCGTTGAATTATTGATAAAAATGTATGGCTGAAAGAATATACTCCATATATAGGGTGCCCATAAAGGAAGTAGACGGCAATGTATACATTGTCGTAAAGGGAAAAGAAGCCGCACTTATAGACACAGGACTACCCGGTTATTCTGAGGAGATATTAAAAAGCGCGCTTTCGCTTGATGCAAAGATCTCTCACATAATTCTGACCCATTATCACATAGACCACACAGGCAGTCTAAAAGATCTGAAAGAAAAAACAGGGGCCAAGGTCTATATCCATGAAAAGGATGCCCCTTACCTTTCAGGCAAGGAAAAGTTTCCTCTCCCATCAACCGTCCCTTCGGAAGCTATAAAGCTGTATTCGGCTTACAGGCACGTTGATCCTGACCTCATTCTCAAAGATGGGGACAAAGTCTTTGGTTTTAAGGTCATTCACGTACCAGGACACACACCAGGTTCAATAGTACTTTATGACGGAAAGACCCTTTTTGCAGGAGATAACATGAGCAACAGGGAGGGCAGGATAGAGGGCTCTCCGGCTATGTTCGACTGGGACAGAGAAATGGCTAAAAATAGCGTTAGAAGGCTACTAGAACTTGATTTTGAAATGCTCATGCCGGGGCACGGCGATCCTGTACTAGAGGGCGCTTCTGATTTAGCAAGGAAGTCTATAAAACTCTAAAATGTTTTAGCTTGTTCTTTTAGAGCCCTTTTGCTGAGTTTTTTGCATTAGCTTCTTTGTTGGTTGTTTAACATTTTTAAGGTATTGCTCAAGAATTGCGATAGCCTCTTCAACGCTTTCTGCGTTATTCATCATCTTAGAAAGTTCATGGTTTCCTATATAGTCAAGCCAATCAGCTATATGTCTCTGTTTTATGTGATATTCAACAGCCGGTCTATCATATACAGAAAGGCACTTTATTGTATAATAAAGCCCGGGCACATCGCACGCAACTCCTATAACCCTTTCGAACGACTTAAAATAAAACGGTTCCATGAAGCATCTTTAACTTACATGTATTTACGCTTTGATTACAAAACTTTTTTATTTAGATACGACTCGCCTGGAAATATTTATATACTCTTTTCTATTTATTAAACTATTGCTATGATTAAGAGCGCACTTAAAATAGCATCCCTTGCACTCCTTATTTTTATAATTGCTTCAGTGCCAGCATCTTCCTTTGCAGCGGCGCAGTCTGCGCAGCAAACAAGGACACCTATAAAACACGTGATAATAATATTTAAGGAAAACAGAAGCTTTGACAACCTCTTTGGTACATACCCCTATGGCCACAGCAACGCGCTTAAAAATAACTCGATCGTAAAAGAGCTTTCTATCCCTGACGGTATACTTAACATGAATGTTGAAGTGCCGAACTACCCGGGCCTCGGTTCTGTGCTCGGATATACAAAGCTAACATATGCAAACAGCCCGGTTCAGCAGGACCCGGGTGAAGGCTGGGTAGATTATCACGGAGACTGGGATTATGGCAGGATGGACGGGTATGTTGCATATTCTGGGCCACAATCAATGGTTTATATCGATCATAACCAGATACCATTTTACTGGGACTATGCAGAAGAGTACGTGCTTTGTGACAACTATTTTACAGCAGTCATGACAGAATCTCTTCCCAACTTCCTTGGACTTTGGAGCGGAACAACGGTGGTCAGCAATGACATAAGTCCACCGCCATATCTTCCTTTAAATGATACTATATTTTATCAGCTTTCTAAGTACAACATAAGCTGGGGGGTATTTGGGCTTTACAGCACGGCCCAGTCTCCTCCTTCCAGCGAGCTAGGCTGGCTCGAAAATATACAGGATTTTGCCGGAAACCCTTCAATGATGAGTCACATATACAACATATCAGTTTTCTATCAGATGCTCAAGAACAACACTCTTCCCGCTTACGTCTTTATGGATGATTATGGAATAGCTGACGGCATATCAGACCATCCTCCTGACAACATAACTTATTCGGAAATGTGGACGGTAAACGTGGTAAATGCGATAATGAACAGCCCTGAGTGGAGCTCTTCAGCTATATTCATAACTTGGGATGATGAGGGAGGCTTTTACGATCATGTACCTCCACCGCAGATAAACAGCTTCGGGCTCGGATTAAGGACAGCATGCATAATAATCTCTCCATATGCAAAGGAAGACTATATAGATCATCAGGTTCTTAGCCACTACAGCTTATTGAAATTTGTAGAATGGAACTGGAACCTGCCCTACCTTAATAACAACATAGCTAATTCTAATCTGCCACTGGACGCCTTTAACTTTAACCAGGCTCCAAGGCCTCCGATAATACTTGGTCCAACCCCTGATATAGCTGGAACTCTAGGCACGAACCAAGGTTATATAGAATTTGAAAACGGTTCATCTTATGTACTTACAGCAACACAGACATCTCAACAGTACCCGATTCCGCTTCAAATACCTGTTAATCAGCTAACTTACCATGTTCCACAGAACTACTCGGGTAACATTGGCTTCACAGTAACCTACAGAAACACAACGCCAACTTGGGTAATACCTGCACAGTTCTATCTGGTTATTTTATCGTTGATTGTGCTTGTGATAGCCTTAATAGTTAATAGGTTCAGCTCTGGCTTTTTGCTTAGAACAGCGCTTCTTGGACTTGCTACTGTGCTCAGCCTGATCGGTTCAGTCTTTGGATTGATTTATCCCGCTGTAACCCCGGCTCCATTACCCCCAGTACAGCCTACATACTCAATATTTACTGACTTAGGATTGTTCATATTTGTTATAGGCATTCTCATCATAGCCTTCCCATACATAAAGAAGTACACTGGCAGAAGAACTCAGAAGGTTCCAGATAACTTAAGGTTGATAGCAAAGATTGCAATAATGTCTGGAGCGCTCGTAGCTATAGTTAGCGTCCTAGCCACGCCGGGAATCATAATACCTTTAAAGATGATAAGCACAATGGCATTGCCTCAGTCTTTGCTTCAGATCGCGGAAGGCTCTCTCAGCCCATTTACTTGGATAAGCCTGCTCACAACAGCTATATCTTTAGCTCTTCTTGCAATTCAAATTCGTCTTCTCAAGAAAAAAATTTACTAATTTTTTTAAATAATTTTTGATTTAAATGATCAAAAATATCAAAAATAATTATATTTGATGCGCTTCTAAATGATTATGTGATACCTGAAGACCTGGTCAAGTCAAAGTACGCGAACGTTTATACTTACAGGAAAGATGGTTCGGTTGTAAAAACAACGGTGCTAATAGGCAAAGACGGAGACAGGATTCTGGTACACACGGGGGCAAACAGTGGCAAGGTAAAGAGAATAAGAAGAAATCCCGAAGTTATGATAGAACCTTCAACGATATTCGGTAAAAGTCGGGGCAGGATCTACAAAGGAACAGCCAGAATACTTTCAGGGGCTGAAAGGGAAGAAGCTCTGAAAAAAGTAACTAGGTGTTGCATAGAAAAGTTCTTTTCTTACTTCTTTCATGACTTAATATCAAGAAAAAGGTCAGAAATAGTAGAGATAAAGCTTTCTCAGTAAAACCGTAAACTCTTATATATTTAACATCAAAAAATTATGTAAAATGGGCGTTGAGATAGGAGGGCCAAAGACATGGGTAAGGACCCTAAAGAGATACGCTTCGATAAGGGCCGGTAAACGCCCTGCACCAATTTTTGCTTCTTACTTTGTAACCTTCAGGTGCAACTTGATGTGCTCTTTTTGCTTTATAAGACAGGGTCACGCGCCTGAGCTTGGGACTGATAAAGCTAAGGAAGTTATAAAAAGGATCTGTGCAACAGGCGTTCCTACTCTAGATTTTAGCGGCGGTGAGCCTTTTCTAAGAAAAGATATGGAGGAGCTGGGTTCCCTTTCAAGAAGTCTTGGCTGCATAACTGGGGTGAACACAAACGGTACAGTTATAAACGAAAGGAGAGCACCGGGCATAGCCAGTTCATTTGATTATATAACGATATCGATCGATGGTACCGAACACGTTCATGATGCTGTTAGGGGTGCAAAGGGGGTTTATGCTAAGGCAAAGAGGGCGCTTTTCATTTTAAAGGACAATGGAGCGAGGGTTGGCATAAGTTCTGTCGTAATGCCATCTAACGCGGATGACATAATAAAAGCTTTAGAAGACCTTGAAGGTCTGTACGACTATATCAACGTCCAGGCAGTGATGCCTCCAACAGGTCATTCAAACGAAAGCGTAAAAAGGCTCGTGTCCAAATTAATAGAGCTAAAGTCTTCTGGCGTAAGCGTCCTTGTTCCAAGGCAGTTCATAGAGCTTATACCGGATTACCTTGATGGCAATACGCCAAAGGTCTGCGACGCCATGAACCTTTACTTTTCAGTCGATCCAATGGGCAACCTGCTGGCTTGCGGTGCCAGAACAGACATCACCCTCGGAAACGTCCTTGAAAAAGACATAATGGAGATGCTTTCTAATCCTTCAGATGATGCAAAAAGAAAGGTAGATAGGTGTACAGGATGCTGGATAGCTTGCACAACAGGTACCAGTCTGGCCGTTAGAAATCCCTTAGCTTACGCCAAATGGATAATGTGAACTACCCCAACCTTA
>CAYFFZ010000026.1:0-14998 GCA_964342655.1 uncultured Nitrososphaerales archaeon | reverse complement strand
GTTAATGACCATTCCATTGCCTGAATCTGACCTGAAGTTAAAGCGAGAAATGCGTTTTGATCGCTTGTGTATACGTTAAATACAAGCGTGTTTATCAAAGGTCCGTGTGTGTGAACCTGAGATGGAGCTAACATAGGTGATTGAGCTACAGCAGGGCTTACTGAAAATCCTAGAGCAATTATTGCCATAAACAAATATAGATATTTGTTGTTCATTCGTAATTTATTCAATCATAAATACTATATAAACTTTTCTTATTCAAGTTTTTGAGTTATTCGTAATCTTTAACTTTTTTTAATACATTATCAATTGTAAAATTAACGGGTTTATTTTGCGCATCCATAATATACACTCCGTCTTTAAGGTTGCATTTCAAAGGATCGTGTAAAAATGTTACTGATTTAAATTGTTTTATTTCTTCAGGGATTTTAATATCATTTAGTAGCTCTATAGGTATACTGATAATTTTTCCATTATATGTACTGCCTCCAGCCATAAAAATTGGGCTCGGAATTTTTGCTTCAATTTTGTTATCATTAATACTAGGCGAATCTAAACTGCATATGTACAAACTTATTTTTCTGTTTTGACAACTATTAGTTAATATAATTAAATTTATCAGAATATTTCTCAATTCATTTTTGGATTTATCAAAAGGTATTATCGCAAGCAAATTTTGACCATTATAAAGAAATTTATAAGCTAAACAAAAACTTTCGTAACTCCCATCTATAAACACTGAACGTTCTCCTTTTTCATTACAAAATCCACCGGGCCCATACGTTTCGTACTGAACCAAATAGTATAAGTTATTTATCTTAAGAATTTTGAATGTTTCCTTTGGTTCAATTTCGCTGATTCGCCCATTTTCAGATATGTGCAAATAATCTTCTATAAGTTTGTAAAGATCTTCTTGAGAGCCTTCTTCAAACGCAAAATTTATGGGTTTAGCTTTTGTGTTTTTTTCTATGTAAGCTGCAATATCATTTGTTGAATTAAATCTGAACGCATAATATGCTTGATCAACGCCACATATTTTTTTATAATTTTCAAATGAATCTAAATCCCTGGGCTTAATTACCAAGTAATTTTTAAAAATTGTGCTTTTTATCTTGATTAGTTTTTTTATACAATGTGCTTCTTCTTTGCCTTTTGTTTTTAAAATAATATAGCCTTTCATCGAATCTTAAATAAGAAGCTCAAAAGTTTTAGCCTTTGACCTCAAAGATATGAATGTTTCTGTATACGTTACGCCATCTATAGCCCCTACTTTATCTGTAATTAGCGAGTGAAGGTCTTCTATAGATTTTGCTTTAAGAAAAACCAGAAAATCATATCTTCCTGTTACCTCTATTACGGTTCTAACTTCTGGCATTTTATAAAGCGTTTCATAAACTAGGTCTCTTTTTTTGGATTCTGCGTTTATGCCTATTATAGCTAAAACCTTCCATCCTAGAAGCTCATCATTTACCACTGTGGTGAAGCCTTGTATATAACCAAGCTTTTGGAGCCTTCTTATCCTTGAATAAACAACGCTTGGATCCAGATTTAGCTTCTTGCTGAGCTTAGGAATGCTTTGGCTTGCGTCTCGGGTAAGTTCAGTTAAAATTTTAATATCTTTAT
Source organism: uncultured Nitrososphaerales archaeon (assembly GCA_964342655.1). GTDB lineage: Archaea > Thermoproteota > Nitrososphaeria > Conexivisphaerales > UBA164 > CAYFFZ01. The sequence continues at coordinate 13,375 of CAYFFZ010000026.1, read as the reverse complement.
CGTCTATTTTTAAAGATTTTTGCATATGTTAATATGTTAACAAAAATAAAAATTTAAATTTTGTGGAAATCTTAATTAAAAATTCTAGAGCTCTGGCAGATTAAGCGTTGCCTTCAAGCCTTTATATCTATTTCTAATGGTAACTTCTGTTACTCCAGCTGCTTCAGCTATGTCTTTTTGAGTCTTGTTCTCCCCTTCTAATACGCATGCAACATAAAGGGCCGCAGCCGCTAGACCCATAGGGTCTTTACCTGCAGATATGCCAGATTGCATGGCTTTTTTGATTATTTCTATAGCTTTCCTCGTGGTCTTCTCGCTGAGGCCAGCCTTGGCAGCAATCCTGCTAACCGATTTTATTGGGTCTATTATTGGCATCTTAATGTCTAACTCTCTTAAAATGAGCCTGTAGCATCTGGCTATGTCTTTTTTCTTAATGCTGGAAACAGCCGCTATGTCCTTTAAAGTTCTTGGTATTTCAAGCGCCCTACAAGCTGCATAAAGAGATGCAGCGATCAAAGCGCTTATGCTTCTACCTCTTACCAAACCTTTTTCAAGAGCTTTCCTGTAGATGTATGCAGCTCTTTCCACAACATTTTCTGAAACGCTGAGTTTATCAGCAAGTCTATCGAGCTCGTTAAAGGCCTGTCTTAGGTTTCTTTCTGCAGGCTCATGAATCTGACTTCTGCTATCCCACATCCTGAGCCTGTCAAAAGTGCTTTTGTTAAAGCCAGTAAGGGATTTCCCAGAAGCGTCTTTATCAGACTGATCCATGACTGTTGAAAGCCCCATGTCATGCATGGCTATAGACAAAGGTATGCCTGCCCTGCTCCTATCCTCTTTTTCTTCCTTTGAAAATGCTCTCCATTCTGGTTTTAAATCTTCAACCTTCTCTTTTATCACAAAACCGCAGTTAGCACAGATTATTTCACCAGTGTTTACGTCCATCAGAAGGTCCTTTGAGCCGCATCTCGGGCACCTGTCGATGTTATCTATATCCGATGGAGAAACCCTTTTGTATGACATATTAAAATTGCCTCACAAAAATATGTATATATCCTATATATAAATATTACTAACAAACTTTAAATATTATTTCTCGGCCTTCAACTCAGCGTAACCTTTTAATATTGGATTCCATTTAACGCCGGCCATTTCCATTATTTTTTTCACGCGCTCTACCTCTTTATCGAATTTTACTTCAATTTCTACAAATTTACCTAACCCTTCTACATCGTCAATTTCAAAATTCAAACCATTAAAGCGAACTGTTGCTCTATCTTTTGTTATTCTAAATTTTTCTTTGATTCCTATTGATTCAAAAATTTTTAAGGTCTGTCCATAATCAGAGACCTTTACCTCGTATTCATCTCTGTTCTTAATTAGATCTTCTTTCTGAGGTCCTTTGAAAGTTATAAAATAGTTTTTTCCAGAAATTCTCAGCCTCAGAGCTGAACCAGAGCTTTTAATTCTTAAATCATCAAAATCTAAATATAGATCTATTTGTTTTTCCCGTTTAATCAGCTTACCTCCGTTATTGATCAAATAATATTCTAAATCAAAATCATCTGGGACTTTAAGTTTTATTTCTCGTTCAATACCCATATTTTTATTATAGAAAGATATGGCATAATAAATTTATATTAACAAATCAATAATCAATACGATGCAAGCTGATGAGCTTTTAAATTATGTCAAAGAAATCAATCAAAAGCTTGATGAACTGCAAAACAAGGCTTCTTATTATTCTGAAGATTTGAAAAATTATGCAGAGAAGTTGGGAGATGAAGCAAAAAAGAAATATTTGGAAGACAAAAAAGTTGAGGCAAAGAAAATTTTAGAGGATTCAAAGCCGCTCGTAGAAAAGGAATGTCAAGATATAAAAAATAAATACAGCGCAGAAGTTGAACGGGTGGAAACACTTTTTAAAAACAGCTGGGGATTTTTAAAAGAAGTCATTAAACAGGAGTTAGAGAAAAAAATTGAAGGGTAACGTTATATATGCGATATCCAGATCAAGGGCCTTTTTATCCAAATTACCATCTCTAGCTGAAGCGGAAAGATATATTGAGCTTGGCAGCGAAAGAGAACTTTTGGAAAGAATTAGCAGAAAGATAAATTATACAATCCAAGCGAATACAGTTGAAGAATACTTTAAAGAGCTTATAGGGCGTTTTGCCTATGAGCTATCTAAAGAAACACGCAAAGCTTTGGGGGAGTTTAACTCGCTAGTTTTAGAAAATATAAAAAATGCAATGTTAAAAAATGTAACAGGACAAAAGCTATATTACTATACGTACCAGTCAAAGCCTCTTGCCGAAGATCAGATAAAAAAGGTAGAAAATGCGAGCGATCTTTCAAAGATAAAGCTTGGCAGCTACAGCCTAGATACGCAAATAAAATTTCCTCTTGAAATTTGGCAAAGCAGTAAGGACATTGGATTGCTAAATTTTGCCTTTGAAAAAATAGAACTGATTGAAATAATAAAAAATGCTGGTTATAACATGGCAACTCAGGCTTTGATGGATCTTCATAATTATAAAGTGTGCGCTCTGGCTGGTCAAACATCGGCGTCAGAATCTTTGTTTATAAAGCAAAAAGTCAAATGTAAAGATCTGCAAGAAGCCGCAACCTATCTATCAAAAAAATATAACATACAAAATCAGCCAAACTTTGACCTGTTATCTCTAAGACTGATCTATACTTCTAACATTTTTGAATTATCCAAGTTTTCAGATGAAAATGCTATGAACGTAATAGAAATATTAAAGGTTTATGAGAAGCTTTTTACTGGTATTAAAAACGGCATAAAAGAAAAATTTGAAAAAGATACTATATCTAAATTTTATCCTGTTTAATATTGTTCAGATGACTTAGGTGTTTCTTTTTCTGCTGGTTTGCTAGCGGCTATAAGATCGTCTATCTTTATTATCATGCTGGCGGCTTCAGTAGCGGCCTTAATTATCTGTTCTTTAACTATTTCAGGCTCTATTACGTTGTTCTGCATCATATTGTCTACTTTGCCTTTTAGAACGTTTATACCTGCCCATTTATCGCCCTTCTGGTGAGCTGCCTGAAGCTCGGGCAGTATGTCTAATGGTTCCAAGCCTGCGTTTTCTGCTAAAGTTAGAGCCAACATTTCTAGCGCTTCGGCGAAAGCAAGTGCTGCAAGCTGCACCCTTCCCTCTAAGGTCTGAGCCCATTTTCTTAGTTGAGTTGCGACCTCTATTTCGGCGGCTCCTCCGCCTGCTACTATTAATGGCCTCTCAAGAACGTCCTTAACCGTCATAAGCGCATCATGAATTGACCTTTCTGCCTCGTCAACTACTCTCTGCGCACCGCCTCTGATAAGTATGCTTACAGCCTTCGGGTTCTTGCAACCTTCAACAAAAACCCACTTATCTTCTTCAATTTTTCTTTCTTCAACTAGTTCTGCAAATCCTAGATCTTCTGAAGACAGGTCATCTATGCTGGTAACTATTCTTCCACCTGTAGCCCTTGAAAGCTTGTCCATATCGCTCATCTTTATTCTTCTTACAGCGAGGATGCCTTCTTTGGCAAGGTAGTGCTGAGCCATGTCATCTATTCCTTTCTGGCAAAGCACTACATTAGCGCCAACTGATTTTATCTTGTCGACCATCTGTTTAAGTATCTTTGTTTCTTCGTCAAGGAATGCTTTCATCTGTTCTGGGTCTGTTATGTTTATCTTAGCATCTATTTCTGTCTTTTCTATCTCAAGCGGTGCATTAAGCAAAGCTATCTTAGCATTCCTTACTAACTTGGGCATACTAGCGTGAACAACTTCTTTGTCAATAACAACCCCTTTAATGAGCTGAGTGTTTGTTATAGATCCTCCTGGTTTTTTCTCTACCTTTACGTTGTCGATGTCCACCTTGTATTGTCCATTGACTTTGTCAGCTACCTGCAACACAGCATTTACAACGAGGTCCGCAAGATATTCGGCTTCAGTAGAGACCATCTTGGTTGAAAGTGTAGTCTTCGCTATTTTCTTTAAAACCTCCCTATCATCAGGGTTAACCTTTTCAGCTATACTTTTAAGAATTTTCAGCGCTTCTTGAGACGCTTTCATGTAGCCATCAATGATTATGGTTGGGTGTATTCCTTTGTCAATTAGTTCTTCTGCTTTTTCAATTAGATAACCGGCAAGAACAACTGTAGATGTCGTGCCATCTCCAACTTCGTTGTCCGTAGCTTTTGCAATCTCTACCATCATTTTTGCTGCTGGATGCTGTATGTCCATTTCCTTTAATATTGTAGCTCCATCGTTAGTTACCGTTACGTCTCCAAGGCTGTCAACTAACATTTTGTCCATGCCTTTTGGTCCTAATGAAGTTTTTACTATGTCTTTTACTATTTTTACCGCTTCAAAGTTGTTTCTCTGAGCTTCTTTACCTTTTTTCTCTGTTGTTCCTTCTTTAAGTATTAGTACTGGTTGTCCCGTGGAAGTAACCGCTGGAATAGCAGTAGCATCAGCCATTTACAATTTCACCTCCAAAACCATGATGAATATATGGTTACTGCTTATAAATTTATCTATTTCTTTTATCTCCGATATTGCTCTGTTATCTTAATGCTAGTAATGTTTTTAAGCATCTAATACTATTTAATTTTTTGCACGCGATTGGTGGTTAAAACTTGTTGATTGTTTATTTGCCGGCCTCCTTATCACTCCTTATAGCTGTAATTCTAATTTTAATAGGACCTCTTATAGCATTTTTCCTTCTCTGGAAAGCTATAGGGTTCAAGGGTTATGCATCTATATTCGCATATTCAGATGGTAGAACTTTTCTATACAAGCTTGACCCTCGCGTGAAATTACTTTATGCTATCGCCGTTCCGGCGCTTGCGAGCGCTTTTGGTTTTTACGTAGGGATATCTCTTCTTGCGTTTACACTGCTGCTTTATCTTTTTATGACAAACCCCACTAAAAACTTAAGATTCGTAATCCTTTTGATGCTTTCTATAATAATACCTTCAGCATGGATAGATAGCATAACATTTTCTGGGTTTCGCAGATTAAAAGGCCAACTCTTAATTGCATTTATACCTCCTTCAATGGGCATAAGGGGGATTTCACTGATGGGTTTGCTATTCGGATTGATGGTTTCTGTGCCAGCAGCTCTTGAAGTAGCTTCGGTTTTTATACTTGTTTTTACATCATCGCCTTCAGATATGCTTACAAGCATGGTTAAATCTAAAGTGCCTTATGAGCTAGCTTTTGCAATGACACTTGCACTGGTATCTATACCAAAAGTGCTAGATGCTTTTTCATCATTGACCGAAGTTTTAAGGAGCAGAGGGTTTATAGGTGGATTTAAACTGTTACCGGCTAGAACTTTAATAAAGAGGTTCTGGATTTACATTTACAGTACCGGGATAATCGTTGCTGATTTTGTAATAGATGTTCTAAGATCATCTCAAAACATAGCCTTGTCAGCCGACATAAGGGGTTTTAGAGCTAATAAAAAGAGAACATATTATCATGATTTTAAAATGAAACCGGTTGACTGGATACTCGCTATAACGCTATTTGCTGCTTTTGTGATTGCCGTAATGCACTGAGTTTTTTAAACGCTACACCAAATTTTTAAAAAGCTTAAATTTTAGTTCATGAATAATATTAAACATGGTTGTGCATCTTGAATATTACGATGTAGACGTCGTTGAGCTTGAACCGCTTCCTGCAAACCTGATAGCGATAGAAGGTTTACCAGACATAGGCCTAGTTGGCGTAATATCTTCGTTTCATCTTGTAGAAAAAATGCGCATGAGACCTGTTGCCTATTTTAAAAGCGCAGCTTTACCGCCTATTCAAAGCGTTAAAATGGGATTAATCCAAGAACCGCTGGCTGCTTATTCTGACGGAAAACTCCTTGTCATAACTTCAGAAGTGCCTATACCAGCAGCCTTAGTTAAGAACCTTTCGAGAACCATAGCAGACTGGTTTTATGAAAAAAGGATAGCTTTTGCTGTTTCTCTTAACGGTTATCCTACACAAAGGAGGATAGAAATACAGAAACCAGAAGTTGTGGGGGTTTCCAATTCTGAGAAAGGACTAGAAATTTTGAAAGAAAAGGGGATAAAACCTCTGGAAGAGGGATTTGTTGCGGGCATATTTGCGGAGTTGTTATCTCTCTTAAAGGATAGAAGCATAGATGCATACGCTATAATAGCTGAGAGTTTTCCAACTTATCCGGATCCAGGCGCAGCTGCTTCAGCTCTTGAAGCGCTTTCTAAATTACTCGATATAAAAATAGATGTTCAGGAATTGCTGGAAAAAGCTGATGAAATAAGGCTAAACCTGAAGGATCTATCTGCAAGAGCTACACAGAACAAGATGGAAGCAATGCCTTCCATGTACAGGTGATTAAAAATGATAGACAACGTTGAACCTTTAAGCGAAATATATGAAACGAGCGATAGCTACATAATCACCATAGACCTGCCTTTTATAAAGGATAAAAATCAAATAGAAATATACGTAAAAGAAAACGAAGTTGAAATAGTTGCAACAATGAACAAAAAGGTTTATTGGTCATCATTTGAGGGTTTTGGAAAAAAGATTGAAGTAAGCAAATTCAGAAAAAAGATAGCGCTACCGTTTGTTATCGATCCGGAAAGCGTTAAAGCAACCTTTAAAAACGGCATACTAATGGTTGAAATTCCAAAGAAACACGAAAAGAAAACAAAAATAAGTATAACTTGAAATTTTTATTCTATTATTTCCCACTTTGATTGATATTTATCAAGCTGTTCCTTAGTGTATTCATCCATTGGGTGTTCTCTTTCAGGGATTTCCACTACTTTCTTAACGTCAAAGAGTTCTGTAGTAAAGTACCTCATGGCCGAGTCGTTCATCATGACAACTATATGCTTTAGCTCTGGATGCTTTTTAGCTACCTTTATTGCAGCTGCTACGTTTGCTCCTGAGGATATTCCAGCTAATATTTTTTCCTTTAGCATGAGCTGTTTGGCATAGTATATTGCATCACTTGAGCTTACAGTCACTACACCGTCAAGCATGCCCACATCCAAATTTCTTGGTACAAATCCGTCTCCTATTCCTTCAATCTTGTGGCTTCCCCATTTTCTTTTGGAAAGCATTGGCGCTTCAGTCGGTTCTACAGCATAGAGCTTCACTTTGGGATTCTTTTCCCTTAAGTATTTACCAGCTCCTGTAAGCGTGCCACCCGTCCCCTGCGTTAACACGAGCGCATCTACTTTTCCACCTGTCTGTTCCCATATTTCTGCACCTGTAGTGTCATGATGCGCGGCAATCGCATCAGGATTAGAGTACTGATCGGGGAACCAGTACTTATCAGGATGCTCCTTGTACATTTTCATGGCTACTTCATAAGAAATGTCAGCGTCGCTTTCTGCGCCAGGTGTCTCTACTATGTTGCCACCCAAAGCCCTTATGAGCTTTTTCCTTTCTTCTGACATGCCCGCAGGCATCACTATCGTTACTTTATAACCTAGCAGCGTTCCGACCCAGGTGCAGGCTATGCCCGCATTCCCTGTGCTAACTTCAACGATTTCCATACCTGGCTTTAAGTCTCCTCTTTTTATAGCTTCCGTTATCATTCTGTAGTAAACTCTATCTTTAAGGCTTCCCGAAGGATTAAGATAATCGAGCTTTGCGTATATCGTAGCATTTATACCTGCGTCCTTAGGTATCTTCTGTAATTTGACAAGCGGTGTGCGACCGATAGCTTCAAGCAGATTTTCAAAAGCCTTTGAATTTGCGTTCCAGTTTATACTCATACTTGGTCATTAATGGGTTAAGATGTTAGTTTTTAACTCTTTCTTTTTTGTCTATTAACAAATTTTTAAAACTGCAAAGTTTAAATTTTCTAAAGAGAAAAGTTCTTAATCGAATTGGTTAAGCTTCCATTTAAAAAAAGACCCTTCATAATTGGAATGGTACATTTAAAGCCCCTTTTAGGTTCCCCTGGGTATACAAGTTTAAGCCAAGTTGTAGAAATGGCGCTCAATGATCTAAACAGTTTGCAAAAAGGTGGTGTAGATGGAGTAATGGTTGAGAACTTCTGGGATGTTCCTTATTTTAAGGATCCGAGCTCAAATCCTGAGGTTATAGCTTCTTATTCCCGTGTTTTATGCGAGATAAAGAAAAATTCTTCAATTCCGATCGGAGTAAATCTACTGAGAAATGGATGCATAGGGGCACTGTCTATTGCAGAGGCTTTTGATTTAAATTTTATTAGGGTTAACGTGCTGAATGAGGCATATGTAACTGACCAAGGAATAATAGAAGGGTGCGGGCCATTTCTAATGCGCTTTAGAAGCAGCCTTAAATCAAATGTTGCTGTTCTGGCCGATGTTCATGTAAAGCATTCATATCCTTTGCTACAAAGACCCATTGAAGAGTCAGCGCTAGATGTTGAAAAAAGGGGACTTGCAGATGCCATAATAGTAACTGGTTCAAGAACAGGTAGCCCACCTTTAGCCAAAGAGGTTCAGGCTGTAAAAAACAGGGTTAACATTCCGGTTCTTATAGGAAGCGGGCTTGATCCTGAGAACGCAAAAACTTTGTTAAAGCATGCTGATGGGGCTATAGTTGGGACTTACTTTAAGGCCAACGGAAAGGTGGAAAATCCAGTAGACCCAGAACGCGTAAGAAAGCTCATGGAAGTAATCGAAAGATGAAGGTATGGATTGACGCTTTAACTCCAAAACATTATCTTATGACAAGGGCTCTTGAGGACAGTTTTTTAAAAGACGGTAATGAGTTGTTTGTAACGCTCAGAGAGTACGAGGAGCTTCAGAGGGTTTCTGGAAGAATAGCTCTAAACTCAAAATCTGTTATAGTTGGTTCTCATGGAGGAGGCGATTTAAAAGGGAAGCTCATTGAAAGCGGAAAAAGAATACTTGAATTGAGCAATTTAATAGGCGATTTAAAACCAGATCTAAGCATTTCGTTTGGGAGTCCAGAGGCTGCAAGGGTATCCTTCGGCCTCGGAATACCGCACATCCTAATATGCGATTCGCCTCACAGCACTTTTGTGTGCAAGCTAACAGTTCCATTATCTAGCTATTTATTAACCCCATGGGTAATTAAAAAAGAAAAATTTGTAAAATATGGAATCGAAAATAAAAGGATTTTAAAATACAAAAGTCTGGATCCAACGTCTTGGTTATACAGAAAAAATATATGGCCCCCAAAAAACCGTATAGAAGAACTTTCGGCTGGTAGCATTGTAATCAGAGAAAGCGAATATTTGGCTTCATACATAAAAGATCACATAGATTTTGATAAATTTGCGCTTGATATAGCTGATGAATATCCGGACAAAAATGTTGTGCTTCTTAAAAGATACTATAATGTTGAGAAAATAACTGGCAATCTCATAATTTACGGCGGAGAGTTCTTTGGGCCAAATGTGCTAGAGCGATCATATGCCTTTGTTGGAGGTGGAGGTACAATGAACGTAGAGGCTTTACTTCTAGGCATCAAAACCGTAAGCGTTTTTTCTTACAAAACAGATGTTGAAGCCTATCTTTTAAATAAGGGTTATATCAAAAAAGAAACAGATCCTGTTAAGATAAAAGAATATTTTGATTCTAAAGAGAAGGTTAAGGTTCCTGAATTGCCTGATGCTTCAGTTGAAATATATAACTTGATCAAAAGCTTGCCATTAAATGTAGCATAATATTATTTTTCTTTTATTTTACGTATTAAATCATTAATCTTTGTATGATCAAGAGAGACTATGGATGTTAAAAAGCTGGTTTCTTTAGTCTCATTTATCCATTCAATCATCTTTTTCAGAACCTTTTTTTTATGCTTCCTTATCGCCTCATGATAAGTCTTACCTTCGCTTACATCAGCCAACAATCGGTTTTCTTCTTGTCTTAACCATATTACTAGGTAACCTTTAAAATTTTTTTCAAGCGGTATATTTATTGTTTTTTCTTTTGTTATATTTATCGTATAGCTGTCTTTTTTGTCGTCAACATACCTGATAAATGTAACGCCAGGAACGATCAGATTTTCAAAAAGATAAGCGGCGTATTCCAGTACAGAGCTAGGTATTCTAACTTGTATGTTTTCAAACATGGCTTCCCCGTTTTCATACAGTCTGATAAACCTGCCCAAATAGCATTTACCTGGCGAATAAACTCCATCTTTTATCTCGTAACTTATCTCGTTGTTTAGTTGAGTAAGAGATTGAAATATCTGGTCAATCTTTCTCAGCTTTAGAATCCATCGTTGACTTTCTGTTGAACCTAGACCGTCCTTCTGAAGCTTTTCTTTACTTAAGCCCAAACTATTCTGTATTATTAACCTTTCAATTCCATACTTTTTTGCTATACTATAAAGAGACTTGAGAACCTTGTTTGGGTTTGCTCTTAAAGAATAATATCCGTTTACCTTGACTTCTCCTGCTATTACTACGTAGTATGATAGAAGAATTGTATCGGATGTATCCCACCGAACGTACAGGTAAGTCCCCTGGGAATCACTCACATTTTTCGATATTATTTACAACATTTATATCATTATCTTCAATTTTTATGCACATAAAATCTTTTGCAGCTACTGTGTTTGGAAAAATTTTCTTTGCCTCTTCTTCGAGAAGCCTTGTGTCTTTATACCTTTCGCTAAAATGGTAAAGCACTAAAAGTTTAGCACCTGACTTAAGGGCTACAGTCGCTGCCTGTTCCGCCGTTGAGTGTAGCATTTCGCTTGCTTTGTCAGTAAGCTCTTTGGAAAATGTTGACTCATGGATGAGCACGTCCGTACCTTTAAAAAAATCTATGAGCTGCTCAAAATAAGCAGTATCTCCGCTTATAGATACGGAGATAGGTAAAGGAGGAGAATCGCTCACCATTTCTGGTGTTATTTTCTTGCCGTTAACGATAATGCTTTCTCCTAACTGCAGCTTGTTCCAGAGCGGCCCTTTAGGTATATTAAGTTCCAATGCCTTTTCTGGATGAAACTTTCTCTTTAGCTTGTATTCAAATAACCTGTATGCATATGATTCTGTGCTGTGAATTGTAGGAAAAGCTAACACTTCTATTTCCTTGTTTCTGTATACGCTTCCCTGATGAGCCTCTATGAATTCAACTTCAAATGTAAGATCCATATAAAATTCTTTATCGAACATTTTTAAGAATTGGAATAGCTTTCTTGTGCCAACGATCGTCAGCTTTTCTTTTCTATTTAACAAAGCCATAGTCATTAAAAGTCCTGGTAAACCCAGAACATGGTCAAAATGCATATGAGAAATAAAAACAGCTTTGATCTTTATAGGATTTAATTTAGCTATCTGAAGTTGTTTTTGCAGTCCTTCGCCAGCATCAAAAAGATACGCGCCGTTTGTTGTCATTATGTAGATTGAAGCAGTATTCCTTTCTCTTGTAGGAACAGCCGCCGAGGTGCCTAAAAAAACTATTTTCAAGCCTTTAAATATTTTGAGTTAGCATACTTATAATTATTCTTAAAATTATTGATAAAACATCGATTTGAATACTCCAAAGGGAGAATCTGTTTTTATGCCTGTAGGACAAAATACGGTTCGAGAAGCTTTAAATCCAGATTTATTTAATTTATCAATCAATGATGTTTTTGATGGTGTTGGCGTTTTAAGTATTGAAGCTATATTTTTGGTATCATAGTAAAAGGGAATATGGTCAAATTCTTCAAGAGCTATACTAAAAAGATCCGCACAACGCTTACACTCGTCTGAAATATCAAGAGCTTTTTTTATTAAATCCTTATCAAATATTTTTCCAACATATAGAGGCCCTACTGTATCTGTAGGTTCGCCACAATAAGGGCAATGAAGTCTTTCTTCTAAAGAAACAAATCCGCAGTCGCTGATGGTTATGTATTTGATATCTTTAACAAGTTCGCTAGCTAAATTAGCTTTTGGCTTTATTATATGATAAGATCTTATATAATGTTTATCGACATGTGCAAAAACAGGAACAGCAGCAATATTAACAGTAGAAGCCTCCAAAATAACGTTTGTTATTGCAATTCTTGCCTGCAGTTCTTTAATGAACTGAACTTTTTTTGCTTTTACATGATATCTTTTTTCCAAAGCTTCTGAATGTATTCCACCAAGAACCTGAGTGTCTGTAAAAGTAAAGGAAATAATCCCTCCTCCCTTGACTGATCTTATAGCATTAAAAATATATGGAGAAGATGAACCGAATGGATCGACATCAATTCCGTCGACCCTGCCCAAGTTGACCAAATTTTGAAAAAAATCATTTGCTTCTAGGTTATAAAAAATTCCTTTTCCTTTAACGTTATTATTGCTCCAGTTTTTCTTTGCTATTTCTAAACTCCCGTTATCTATATCGTTAAAAATAAACGTGGAAAAACCTTTACCCTCAACTGAAAGCCTAATACCCTTTATACCTGTTCCTGAAAACGGTTCAGCGTATGTCAAGTTTTCACCTTTATTTAGAGCATACGCGCTAAAGATCTTAACGAAAACATTTCGTGAAAATTCTCCAAGCGGATTATAAAAAGCTTCACTATTGTTAACTTTTTTTACTATTCTGACATTTCCCTCGGATACAATGTTTGCTTGCATAGAGATCAGCCGAGGTGCATTATTTCATTTGGCAAAGCCATCAACGCAGTTCAGTTTCTTCATACATTTATAAAAATTTTAATCAGCCTTTAAAAGGTTTTCTATTATTGTAATTTTAAGTTCAAATTCAAGTATCTGAAACATATACATCCTGTTTTTGAAAAATTTAATTAATGCCATCTGTGTATACATTGATGTATGACAAAACCGATGGAGTTAGGCGATATTAAAGAAGGTTCATACATAATGATAGACAACTCTCCATGCAAAGTTGTAGAAGTCGAAAAGAGCAAACCTGGGAAACACGGAAGCGCAAAAGTTCGAATAGTGGGTATAGACATATTTACAGGAGCTAAAAAAAGCTATGTGGGTCCTTCAGAATCAAAGGTCGATGTGCCGATAATAGAAAAAGGCTCGGGGCAAGTTCTCAGCGTAACAGGAAATGTTGTTCAGCTCATGGATCTTCAATCTTTCCAGACGCTTGAGGCCGAATTCATGGAAGAAGACCTCAGGCCTAGGATAAAGGAAGGACAGGAAGTAGAATACTGGAAGGTTATGGATAAAATAAAGATAGTGCGTATCAAATCTTGAATTACGTTATCATAAATTACTGCTATTCCACTTTCATAAATACCGAAAGACAAAAATATTAAATTTTTAAAAATTAAATAACCCAGTCTAATGGCTTGTCTTACGATGGGCGGACTGACCAGAAGGGATGAAGATAACGATAAGCCAGACAAATGGGCCGGTAGTTCAGGGGTAGAACGCCCGCCTTGCACGCGGGA
>CAYFFZ010000025.1:14392-16999 GCA_964342655.1 uncultured Nitrososphaerales archaeon | reverse complement strand
CCGCTAACGAATTAAAAATTGCAAAAAATCTTTAAACAATGTTTACTTTTATACATTTATTATTTAACAAAGAATAGATATACATGAGAATGAATAAAATTTGTTCATTAAAACATCGTAAACTTTATAAAATATTCAAATTTAAATATATGCTATCATGCCGTACACGATAAAAGATGGTTCCAAGATACCAAAGATAACTACAATAGAAGAAATAATGAAATCGCTTGAGGATTTAAAATTCATCAACATGCAATTCGTGGATCTTAGAGGAAAGCTTCAACATTTTTCTGTGCCATCTTATGAAATCAACGAAAGCTCTCTAAAAGAAGGCTTTCCAAAGGTTGATGGGAGCAGCATTGTTGGATTCACCAGCATAGAAGATTCCGATCTGGTATTTGTCCCAGATGTTAGTACTTTTTCAAAAATTCCTTGGAATCAAAAAGAAGGGAGGTTTCTGGGCGGGATAATGTCTGAAATGAGCACTGTAAGGTTGAGCAGCGATTCTAGGGCCGTTGCTGAAAATGTCCAGAAATTTTTGAAAGATAAGGGCCAGACCGCTTTCTTTGGACCTGAGGTTGAATTCTTCGTTTTTGACGACGTAAAATTTAGCGCGCAGAACGGATATGAACAGTACTATAGGGTAGCCTCTAACGAAGCGCCATTTTCAGAGAACCCGTTAAAGATGAGAGAAAAAGAAGGGTATTATCCTGAAACCCCAGTGGACTCTTTGGCTGAGTACAGAAGCACTGTGTCCGACTACCTATTTCAGTTTGGATATTTGCCTCTGATACATCATCACGAAGTTGCTGCAACTGGCCAGGTCGAAATAAATTTTGAAAAAGAAACCCTGTTAGGAGCGGCAGACGGCATAGTAACGATCAAATATGTGGCATCGAACACAGCACGTTTTATGGGCAAGTACGCAACGTTTATGCCAAAACCTGTTTTTGGCGAAAACGGGAGCGGAATGCATGTTCACATAAGCATATGGGATGGAGAAGGTTATAAAGCAAAAAGGAACCTTTTCTATGACGAAAACGACAGTTATGCGGAGCTGAGCCAGATGGGCAGGTATTTTGTCGGGGGTCTGCTCGAGCACAGCAGATCTCTTGCCGCCATCGTAGCACCGACCACAAACAGTTACAAAAGGCTTGTGCCAGGTTATGAAGCGCCTACTTTTATCGCCTGGAGCAAGGGTAACAGGAGCGCAAACGTAAGGATACCGGTTTACAGGAAAGCGGCCCCTGAAGAAAAGAGGGTAGAATTCAGAACGCCAGATCCGAGCTGCAACCCGTATCTTGCGCTTTCAGCGATCTTGCTCGCGGGGATGGATGGAATAAACAGAAAAATAGATCCAGGTAGCCCCGTTGATAAAAACCTTTACGAGCTTTCTGAATCAGAACTCAGAAACTACAAAGTTAGAAGGCTTCCCGGAAGCTTGAAAGAAGCTCTGGACGAACTGCTATCGGACAATCAGTACCTTAAACCATTCTTTTCAGAAGATCTGTTAGAAAAGTACGTGGAGATAAAGCGCACCGAGTATCATTCGGTTGAAGCAAGACCACATCCTTATGAATACAAACTGTACTTTGACTTCTGAATTTAGAAGGCCATAATGAAATGGTCACTTATCGCATGTAACGATAAGCTGCTCTTCTTTTATGAGTTTGTTTTCCCTGAGCACCTTGCATATTTCACAAAATTCTTTAGCTATCTTTGCTGATGACTCGCCTTTGGCCAACCTTTCCGCAGATTTCTCGGCTTCTTTTTGAAGTAGCTCTACATTTTCATACTTTGAAACGCCTTTACCTCTTTTGTTAGAAACATAATAACTAACCACAGCCTGTGATACGCCCATTATTTTTGATACTTCTTCTTGGGTTAACCCGTAATCGTTTACTAGCTTTCTTGCGATCAGGCTTCTGTATGCGGGCAGCACATATCTTACAACTTCTTCACAGACTGTTCTCAATATAAACCTCATATATATGTGGAAATAATAAATATTGCTAATAAATTAAAACGCTACTTTGATACATATAAAACATAGTGATATCTGAAATTAATTTTCAAGGTTGAACCAAAACCAGAATTTTTAAACGCGTTTTCAACTGGTTCAATAGGTAAATCTGAAGGCCTTAAAAATGGGGGCGAATGCACACCCAGAGCGATTCCTGACTTGATGCTTTCGTCCTTTATTAATGAATTAGAAATTTTTGAAAGACATTCCAAGCTAATTTCCCTTGTCTTGATGAAAAACTTGTTGACTCCTTTTACGCTTATATCCATACATGCATCTCCTTTGTTTGGGATAACGTTTTTCGCTCCAAACTTCGCTGAAAGCCTCTTTACGTATTGGAACCAGATGTCTTCTGGCAGTAGTACGTGAACTTCCTTTGCGTACTTTCTAAACACTAATGAGTAGTAACCGTTCAGATCGCCTATGCTCAAAACCACATCATCTTCTCCCAGCTTCAATATTCTTATGATTTCGTGTAAAGGCACAACTTCGTCTCCAAACTCAGATGCCAAGTTTCTGTTATACAAATTAATCTTAACTTGTATAATCCGCATTTAAAAACGTTAACTGGGCTGTGTGCTCAG
>CAYFFZ010000025.1:0-14292 GCA_964342655.1 uncultured Nitrososphaerales archaeon | reverse complement strand
TTCTATTTTTAAGAAAAAGTTATTTTTCACTTTGATATATCAAACTTTATGAAAAATGGCTTTCATGAAATAGTGCTAACAAGCGAAGCGGCAATCGCAAGCGACACTTTAGGTTCCTCCTTAGTAGGATTTATCAGCGCTCTTCCAGAGAACGTTCTGAACAATGCTCTAGCAAAGATGATATTCAAAGTGAGCTCATACCAGGACGGGACTGTTAAAAGGGCGCCTTATGGCCTTTCAAAAGTTGAAGCGAAGCTGAAATCTTTGGGATACGACGCTGCGATAGTTAGCCCTTATGAGCTCGCGAAGTCGGTGGGTCCAGGCACTAAACTTGTTGGAATTTATACTATGGACGGGATGGGTTACAGCTATGGATCAGGAATAACATATTGGATGTTAAAATTGGCAGGGATAAAATACTCTGGCCTGCCATTTATAGCTAAATCTTTCAGGAATGTTTTAGAGACCCTTAATCTTTCTCCTTACAGAAACAGCTTTAAGATAATAGTAGGAGGCCCAGCTTCTTGGCAAATCTATGACAGCGGATTGCAAAAAGAGCTTGGAGTCGATTATGTGTTCGAGGGCGAGTTTGAGAAAGACGGTCCAGCTTTTATCGGAGGAATTTTACAAGGAAAAAAGATGCCTGAAAGGTTTTACGCGAGGCCCGCAGGTATAGAAGATATAATACCTATAGAAACTCCAAGCAACGGCGGATTGGTTGAAGTAACCAGAGGGTGCGGAAGAGGCTGCACATTCTGTACCCCGAATTTGAGCGGAATGATAAGGTCAATACCATTTGAAATCATTCAAAAAGAAATAGAATTGAACTTATTAAAGGGAAAGCTCAAAGACATAAACCTTCACAGCGAGGAATACTTTAGATATGGCGCCAACGGAATAGACCCCAATCCTGAAAAAGTATTAAAGCTAACCGAAATGGCTTATAAGACTGTTAAAAAATACGGCAAAGATAACACGATATCTACGGATTTTACAACAGCTGCTGTAGTGGTTCAAAACCCGAACCTGGTCAAAAAGGTCGCGGAATACATCAATGAAGGCGGAAGAAAAACGTTCATAGAAATGGGAATAGAAACTGGTTCACCAAAGCTTATAGAAAAATACATGAGGGGTAAAGCGCTTCCTTACAGGCCTTTACAGTACCCTGACATAGTTGTTCAGGCCATAGGAACGCTTAACGACAATAACTGGTTTGTAGTAGGAACAATGATCCTGAATTTTCCAGAAGAAACAGACGAAGATATCATGGCAAACCTAGAACTTCTTGACAGATTAAAGGATCTTAAGGTTGTAACGTTTCCGCTTCCGCTAATACCCGTTGCAGCTTTCAGGAAGAAAGGTTTCACAGCTTTAGATGAGATGCTGGAAGACCCGCTCAGAAGAGAGTTTATTTTAAAAGCTTTGGTCAAAGCATTTGATAGCCTTAAGGAAACTACCAAAATGGTGGTTGATAACGTAGGAAACCCTCTCGTGAGAATGCTGATGTACAGGTTTGGGCTTTTCTCTCTAGAAATAATTAAGAAGAGATATGAAAGTCAGCTCTCAACGGTCGAACACAAGTACTATGAGGCAATCCCAAATCAAGGTGCTTAAGGCAGACTGAGTAGCTTTTTGGCTATTTTGTATGCTTCTTCATACCCTTTAGACAACAGGCCGTTATCATAAGCATTAACAAAATCTTTCAGGGTTATGATCTTCAGATCGATAAGTTCTTTGATCTTCTCTTGCTCAAGGAAGTTAACTAGGGAGGTTACAGGGTAAGAGCCTGTCCTTTCTATAAGCTTTTCAAGCCCGTTTCCGGGAGGATACTTCCATGCCACAACTCCCATCTGTTTGCAGTTAGAGAAAATCACCGCTTCATCGGAGACCTTTGTATTTGTTACCAAATTCGCCTTTGAAAAATCGTTACCAGAATCGTTTAGATCTATGAACCTCATATAAGTGTACATGGCCTCCTTAAGCCCTGTATATACTCCAAACTGGTTATGATATTTCATTTCAGCAAACTCTTTTCCGTTTTTACCTAGGTAAACGACATCTAGCTCGTGCACAGCGCACCTGCCTTTGTATATCTGTCTAACTTTAACGTTTTCCGCCCCAGTTTCGATCAGGATTTTTGCGTAAAAATCCTCAAAGTTATATCCAGCAGGCCCGAGCTTCATCATATCCTCCCTAAGGCCAAACTTGACAGCAGCTTCAGGGTAGCTCTTCCACATTTCTGACCTGATTTTAAAAAACAGATCTTCGGTTTTAACTATCTCAGGCGAATCCTTTGCTACAGACTTGATGATCGTTATAGCGCTGTTAGCATCAAGGCAGCAAAGGAGGCTCTTTAACAGTTTTTCTTCCGAAAATGTTTCAGTCCTGCCATCCCTTTTTATAACCCATTTTATCACGATTGTATTCTTGGTTTTTATTTTTATTAAGTTTTCAAAAATAAAATAACAAAAATCACGTCTTAAAACATAGGTTCAGGCTTTGTCCAAGTTTCGGTCTAAGAAGAAATGAGCGAAACCATTTCGGGGTATTTTAATCCGCTTCCTGTAAGTATTATTACGACTTTTTCTCCGCTTTTTATTTTACCAGAATTCAAAAGCTGCAGGTATCCAGCTAGAGCGCTTGCAGAAGAAGGTTCAACGATTGCTCCAGCCTTTAAGAGCTTTGCGAGCGCGCTAAGAATCTCTTCATCGTTTACAACCAGGGCGTCTCCGCCTGTCTTTGTAATAGCTTCTTTCATCTGTTCTAGCCTTGGAGGGTTTAAAACCTGCAGCGCGTCAGCAAGCTTAGATGGTTTACCTTCGTACTTTCCATGAATAGCATCGTGGAGGGGAGAATATCCTGAAGCCTGTACCGCATAAAGCCTGGGTAGCTTCTTGCTTTTTCTAAAACCGTTGTAAAGACCTAAAAGAAGAGTTCCAGAGCTCACTGGGGTTATAACTGCATCAGGAACCTTTCCGAGCTGTTCATTTATCTCTGATGCTATGGTTTCCATGCCTTTTATGAACCATGGGTTCCATTGATGCCCTATGTATGCACAGCCTTGCGTTTCCATTTCTCTAGCCCTGTTTCCAGCCGCTTCTCTGTCTTCCGCTTCTACAATTTCAGCACCAAGGGCTTCTATTAGGTGCCTCTTACCAGGCGCGCAGCCTTTTGGAACCACAACAGTTGCCCAGATTCCAGCGGCTGCCGCATAAGCGGCTACAGAAATCCCAGCGTTCCCGCTTGAATCCTCTACAATGCAACCTATACCTAGCTTCTGCGCCTGCGAAAGAGCCATCGCAGATCCCCTGTCCTTAAAGGAGCCAGTGGGATTGAGGTATTCCAGTTTAAAATAAACATCCCCTCCAAAGCCGAAAAGGTTGACTAATGGCGTGTTTCCTTCACCCAGAGTTATTTTTGGAGATTCTACTCTTCCTTCTATTTCAAGAACGCCCCCGCAGGATGGACACTTCCAAAGCCATTTATCGGTTTCTGTCTTAAAACCGCATTTTTTACAAACGTACTTTGCCATATAAAATATATTTTTAAGGTTCTAAATAAAGTTTAAAAATCCTGGATTATGCTAGCAGATCTAAATCGAGAGGCAAACTGTTCACGCGTTTATCAAGCAGTTTCTCAATGGCTCTGGCTGCTGCTGGCGGGGCACCAACAGTTCCCGCTTCTCCAACGCCTTTAGCTCCATGTGGTGTGTTTGAACGTCCAAAAGCTGCGATTTGAACGTGGTACTTTGGTGCGTTTATAGAATATGCTATCCCTGTTGCAGCCAGGGTTTCCGGAATGGGTTTTCCTTTGCTGTCGTATTTTAGCGCTTCTGATAGAACTTCCTGAACACCCATTAGCAATCCTCCGGTTATCTGTCCATAAACTGCTTCTTCAGAAAGTGGTTCTCCAACGTCATAGTAGGCCCAGACTTCTTTTATAACTGGTTTTATACCATCCTGGATCTCAGAAACCGCCGCTGTCAGCAAAAACGATATCATAGTGGGGTCAAGCTGCATGTTCTCATAGTACTCTGAGCTCAAATCAGAGTTCAACAGATGCTCCGTATCATTTATGTTCATCTTTTGAGCCTTTTCCTTTAAAAGTAAAGCAGCTTTGTACAGCGCGTTTCCGGCAGTTATGGCTGACCTGCTCCCCCAGGTCCCAATTCCCTTTTGAAGTTCAGTGGTGTCTCCGTTCATTAAAACAACTTTATCTTCTGGAACCCCGAGGATCTCCTTCAATATTCTTTTTGCAAAAAGCTCGTGCCTCTGCCAGTGTGCGTTGCCTCCCAGCCATACCTTTACGATTCCGTTTTCAACCTTTACCTTCGCGCTTTCTCCGCCAAAGACCGCAGGCAAAAGAATTCCAAAGGAAATTCCAGCGTTTCTATTTTTTAATTCGGAATAGTTAATTTTCTTTATGCCTTCTTCGAAAAACGCTTTAGAAGGAAGTACCTTCAAACCAGTTGGTGATTCAAAGGTTTTTTCAGGAAGGTTTTTCAGCCTGAGTTCCACGGGATCCATACCTATGTGATCCGCATATAAGTCAATCATGCGTTCAATAAAGAAAGCAGCTTCCGGCCTGCCGGCTCCCCTGTATGGTCCAAGAGGAGCTTTGTTGGTATAAACAGAATAACCTTCGATAAAGGCATTTTTTATTGAATACGGCCCAGTTATCTGATAACCTATCCACGAAGGTGAAGTTGATGAAAGATCATCCGCGTAAGCCCCCACATCAACGTAGATCTTTCCTTCTATACCTTCTATTCTTCCTTCTCTGTTGCCGTAAATCTGCAGCTCGGCTTTGGCGCCTCTGCCCGGCCTAGTACTTGAAATGTGCTCATCACGGCTTTCGACCCATTTAACCGGCTGCCTTGTCTTTATGCTTAAGTAACACGCTATTACGTATTCAGGGTATACGGCGCTCTTTGATCCGAAGGCTCCGCCTGTATCAGCCTGATAAACGTTAATGTCAGAAGGATCTAAGCCCAGAATCCTGATAAGACCATTTTTTATCGAGTAAACGGACTGAGTTGAAATCCATACGTTAAGCTTACCGGAATTATAGTATGCAACTATACCCCTTGTTTCTAGGGGGTTTGGCAGCACCCTTTCCATATAAAGCTGGTCTGACAGTTTTACCTCAGAGTCGAGAGAGAATCTCTTTCCGATCTCAAATTTTGAGACAATGTTGTCTTTTCTGCTTTCGTGGATAGGAGCAGAATTCAAGGAATCTTCAATGCTTAAAACCGGCTTGAGTTCATCGTATGAGATTTCTACGGTTTCAACAAGATCCTTAGCTTTATACCTGTCCCTATCATAAACGGCTGAGACTGGCTGCCCATAATATAGAGCTTTTTCCTTCGCGAGCACGGGTTCAACTTCATAATCTTTTCCCTTTCTATATGATTCGCCTGTAGAAGTCAGATTTAATGGCAGGTCATCAGCAGTCAACCCTCCTTTTACGCTCAAGATCCTTGCGTGAGCCTTAGTTGAACGAACTATTTCAAGGTAGAGCATGTCGGGGAACGTTATGTCGTCTACGAACTTTCCTTTACCCATGAAAAACTTTTCAGTTCTTTCGCTCATTTTTGGCAGCCTCCACTATTGAATTAATAATAGGTTCATAGCCTGAACACCTGCAGACCACACCTGCGAGGTCAGCTTTAACCCTTTCATAATCGACTTCAGTTTCGTTTTCCAATATCCAAGTACCCATGATAGAAAAGCCAGCAGCACAGAAAGCGCACTGCAACGCCTTCCTTTCGGAAAGAGACTTCTGAACGCTGTTAAGTTTGTTTCCTGCGGAAAGCCCTTCGACAGTTACTATTTTCTTGCCCTGTGCCTGAGCGGCAAGCATAAGGCAGGACTTTGCCGGCATGCCGTCAAGAAGAACCGTGCAAGCTCCACAGGATCCTGTTTCGCAACCAACATGGGTTCCCTTAAGCCCGGCAACGTCCCTTATAAAATCAACCAGCAGCATTCTCGGCTCGATCTCAGATTCATAATCCCTTCCGTTTATGTTGAGCTTTATCTTCAAAGCCCTAGCACCTCATCAATAGCCTGAAACATAAGAGCGGAGAGGACCCTCCTTTTAAATTTAACAGTACCGAAACGATCGTCATGCATAGGCAAATTGTTTACATAATATATGAGCTTCTTCTTTATAGAATCTGCATCATCAACGTTTGAAAATCCTGCAAGGTCAATTTTTACAGGAGTCCCTACAGCTTCGCCGGCCGCTGCCATCCTCAAATCCTTAATGCTCTTCCCTTCAACCTTTGCAAGTGCAGCCACTATCCCTACATAGTGATCGAGGAAGTTCAGGAAATGCTTTTTGTACGACGTCCTGTAGCCGTACAACCTTTTATAGTTTACCCCTAACAGTATCTCTCCTTTTTTAAGCACATTTTTGAAAGGCCTTAAGTAAAACTCTGAAACTGGAACCATTCTGACGTTTTCCTGGCTGCCAATGACCGCATAAGCCCCTATAGCAGTTAATGCAACTGGCAGGTCGTTCCCGGGATCCCCAAGACAAACGTTTCCACCTACAGAACCTACAGACCTTATAGCAATGTCCCCAACGGTTGAGGCCGATTTTGATACCAGCTCGCTTGCCGAATCATCCGGGAGGAGGCTCTTAAGCCTGTAGAGCTTTATGTTTGAACCCATGAATACTTCATCTTTTTCTTTGTCTACCTTCAGAACGTTAAGGTCTTCGATCCCGCTAATGTCTATTACGGCATCTGGTCTGATTACGCGGTTTTTGAGCATCAAAACAGCTACAGTCCCACCTGAGATTATTAGAGGGGAAGAGTATTGATTTACGTTTTTGTAAAAATCGTTCAAAGAATCTGCCCTTACATATTCAAAAAAAGGCGGCGCTTTCACCTTTAATTTTTGAATGTATAAAAATATATGTCTTTCGAATAAAAATTCTTAAATTAAATTCAGTTCTTTCAGCTTTTCAAGCACTTCTTTGCTGTGCCCGACAGGAACCACTTTTGGGAAAACAAACGCGATTTTGCCGTCTTTATCTATTATGTATGTCATCCTCCTGGTTCTGTTTCCAACCTGAGCTCCGTAGGCTCTTATGACTTTTCTTTCTGGGTCTGAAAGAATATAAAATTTGAGCCCAAGTTTCTGGCTGAACTTTTTATGCGAGTCTGGAGAGTCAGCGCTTATTCCTATAACGGTAACGCCCTTTGAAGATAAGCTTTCTATGTTTTCGTTAAAGTCCTTTGCTTCAGCTGTGCAGCCAGTTGTAAAATCTTTAGGATAAAAGTAAATAACAACAGGTTTGCCTCTCAGATCGCTCAGCTTTACAACCTTTCCTTCTTGGTTAAGAAGCTCAAAGTCTGGGGCTGTATCTCCTATTTTTAGCATAAAACAATTTACATCTTCAAAAATAAATACGTTTTCCCATCTATAGAACTAGCTTCTTAGGTTTTTAAACTCAACCTGAAGGTTGTGGTAGTTCACATAAAACTTTGTATTCTGGTCCAGGAATGTTTATATACTAAAGCTTTATAATCATAAAGGCAAGTGAAAGATTTTGAGCGAAGAACAGGCTTCAAAAAGCACAGCAAGCAACGTTCTGCTGATCGGCAAAAAGCCAGCTAAGTCATACGCTGCAGCCGCTATGTACAAGATGGGTTCAGAAAGCTCTATAATAATAAAAGCAAGGGGAAAGGCGATTTCTAAAGCCGTCGACGTGGCTGAGATAATATTGAATAAGCTAGGGAACGGCAAGTATGAGTTAGGAAGCATTTCAATCGGAACTGTTGAAGTAGAAAGCGAAGGCCAAAAAAGAAGCATTTCAACGATTGAAATAGTTTTAAACAAAAAGTAAGCAAAACTTAAACTCGTGTTTTTTATTGTTTTGTTTTTGATCAATTTTTTAAGGTTAACATTTTAAAATATATCATGCCTTTAAAAGATAGAGAACATGCTGCTGGGGCCTATCAACTATGAAATAATTCTGATTTTTATTTTACTTGGAGTATTGGTAAGCACCTTTTCACACAAAATCAACGTTTCTTACACGACAGCGCTCCTGATTCTGGGTATGCTGATAACTTTTCTGAACATAAAGTTAAACTTTTTTCCCCAGGCAACATCGCTTACCACTTTACTTTCAGCGCAGCTGTTCTTTAACCTGATACTGCCTCCTATCATATTCAAGGCCACTTTGGATTTAGATTACAACAATTTTATCGACAACTTATGGCCAATACTCTACCTCGCTACCGCCGGGGTTCTTATTTCAGTTATAGTGATCTCAGTGCTGATTCATTTTTTGCTCCGATTATCTTGGTACTACTCCGCTCTATTTGCTACTATAATATCACCTACAGATCCTGTCGGGGTTATAGCAACGCTCAAAAACACAAAAGCTGTACCAAAAACGGCTTCGCTGATAGAAGGTGAAGCTTTGATAAACGATGCAACTGCAGTTACACTTTTTTCCGTTCTTTTGATGTTTCGCACGGGATTTTATCTTGTAGGTATTTTTAAAGTCATAATAACGGTATTTATAATATCCCCGGTATTGGGTTTTGTGTTTGGTTATCTTTCAAACAGGCTTACACCCCTTGTTACGGGTTTTGAAGCAAAGGTATCCCTAATTTTTGTAATTTCATACCTTTCCTTTTTTGTTTCCCAGGCTATAGGCGGATCAGGGATAGTTTCAGAAATAATAACGGGGTTTATGATAGCTACAAGACTTGGAGACTTTAAAACAGAAGTCAACAACTTCTGGTCAGTCATAGATTACATAGTAACTTCTTTGCTATTCATATCTATGGGACTAGTTTTTAACCCTTTTTTGATAGTTTCTTATTTTGTAATAATAATAGTTTCTTTTATCATCGTTTTTTCATCAAGGATCGCTTTGATAAGAACTCTTAGGTTTTTCAAAGAAGGCCCTTATGACTATCAGCTAGCTTTCCTTTCGGGAATAAGAGGCGCAATCCCCCTCGTGCTTGCTTTGAACCTTCCAACTTTTGTGAGCGATGGCATAAATTATACAAACCTTATAGTAGCAATGACCATAGGCGTAGCTTCTATTTCTCTCTTGGTACAGACAGCGCTAGCTCAGAGAAGAATATCGAAGATTTCATCTTCAGAGCTTTTAGACACAGGGATGACATTTTAAACAATCGATGTATGATATAAGCTTGATAATCAAGTAAAAAAAATCAAAAATTAAAAAATTAGTACGCTTTTTCCACTTCTAATGCTGTTATCTGCCACTCGGGTTTTAAGGTAGAAGCAACGTTCAGCAGATGCTGCAAAGAGTCAACGTTCCATTTGCAAACCGCCATGTTTGCATTTTTAGCCATATGAATTTCAACAAGTTTCAGGCCCTCTGGAAGTTTTTTGCTTTTTGCAAGATCCATTATGGTTGAGGCAAATTTCATGACCTTTTCTTTCTGTTCAGGTTTCCATTGATGTATAACAATTACATCTACCATAAAATATTAAAAATAATGATTTTATTTAAACATTTTTAAAACTTTTTAAGCTTTCAAAAAGAATCGCGTAAACCTAGATACGATTCGTTTTAGTTGCGGTTCAGCTAAATTTATATAAGCTGAAGTTAATTTTATATTAAAAATGCCTTCGCTGATGAACTCTATACTTGAAAAGTTTGAGGGTAAACCAGCAAAGATCAGGGTAATAAAAATAATTATTTCTTATGGTTTATCAGTAAAAGATGGGCTGATCTATTGCAACGATATTGAAATTCCCTTCGCATCTCTAGCCAGGGTTGCAGAAGTCGATCAGAGGGTTGTTAAAGAGCTTGCGGAAGAAATTTCTTCTGATCAGTTTTTATCAAAAATATTTTCAAAACTAAGGGCTACAGCAAACATGGTTTCGGTTGCCTCAGAGCTTGGCTTTGGGGTGATAGAGATAACTGCAAAGGACCCAAAAGAAGAGGGTATAGTGGCGGCCGTAGCTTCTATCATAGCTTCTGCAAAGCTCAGCATAAAGCAGGTAATAGCTGAAGATCCAGAAATATATGAAGAGCCAAAGCTTTACATAATTACCGACGGTCAGATTCCCGGTGAACTGATTCCAAAAATAAAAAAGATAAGCTCGGTAAAGAGCATTACAATATTCTAAAATAAGTCCTTTTGATTTTCATGTGTACATAGTTGCATAGGAACCCAGGTCAAGGAGACCGTGTCCAGAAAAGCTCATTAAAACAACCTTCTTCTTGCCTTCTTTTCTAGCTTTTTCAGCTATTTCTTTAATTATGGGAAGCGCGTGAGCTGTTTCTGGTGCCGGTACGTAGCCCTCTGTTCTCGTGTAAAGCTCTGCATACCTGAATGCAGTTTCCTGGTCATAGTCTCTGGCCTCAACAATTCCTTTTTTCATTAGAAGACTTAGGCTCGGCGCTACTCCGTGGTACCTGAGTCCGCCCGCATAAATTGGCGGAGGTATAAATTCGTTCCCTATAGTGTACATCATCAGCTGCGGCAGTATTTTTCCGGTATCGGGGAAATCGTACCTGTATTCTCCCTGCGTCATCTTTGGGACTTCTAACGAGCCGGCCGCTATGTAGCTAATCTTGTCCCTGAACTTGCCGTAAAACGGGTAAGCTAACCCCGCGTAATTAGAACCTCCTCCAACGGCTCCTATTATGTAATCCGGAGCTATGCCTTCCCTTTCGAGTTGCTTTATAGCCTCATTGCCGGCTATCGTTTTGTACATTATATCGGAGTTTACGACGCTTCCAACGTTATATTTCCCGTTGTTCTTCAGAGCGTACTCAACAGCTTCGCTTATAGCTATTCCGAGAGAGCCGTGGCGGTTCTTTTCGTCTTTTAGAAGCTGCCTTCCGATTTCAGTTAGCTCGCTTGGGCTTGCGTGGACTTCAGCGCCCAGCATCTTCATCAGAGTTACTCTGTACGCCTTCTGATGATACGAAGAACCGGCCATAAAAACTTTAGCCCTTAAGCCGTTAAGAGCCGCGGCAAGGGAAACAGCTATCCCCCACTGTCCAGCACCTGTTTCTGTTGTGACCAGTGAAACCCCGTCCTGCTTTGCGTAATAAGCTTGAGCGAGAGCACTGTTTATCTTATGAGAACCAGAAAACGTGTAAGCTTCCATCTTCATGTATATCTCTATGGGTGCGTCAAGCAGTTTTTCAAACCTTCTGGCCCGTATTATGGGGGTTGGCCTGCCGACCTGATAGTAAAGCTCAATAAGTTCTTCAGGAATCTTTATCGTCCTTTCAGAAGCGAACTCATGTTTGAGAACTGTTGAAGGTAGCACCTTCTGAAGGGTTTCAAAAGATCTTCCAGTTTCATCCTTGGGCGCAGGAAGGGGCTCCGGAAGGTCAGGCAGAACATTGTACCAGAAATTTGGCATTTCATCCTGTTTAAGGTCGATCCTGTTCATCATGCCATAAATATTTACAATAGAGTATAAAAACTTTACTTAATGTATTTTTTATTGCATTAAAGTAATAAGATTTTTAGCTCAGAACATTTCCTCAAAAGATACATAGCCTTTTTCAAGTTTAAAGTCAGCCAAATATACGTTGCCCAGAGGTCTCAGGCTCCTCCAGAACAGGAACCCATCTTTGATTATTATTTTCCTGAGGACGTTGGAGTATTTAGCCCTTATTCTGAGGGCTTCCTGGTTTGAATAACCAAAGAGTATGGTTATCCTCTTCAATTTCAGGTTTTCTTTTGTTGCATTTTTTACAAAGCGTTCGTACTCCACGGGTTGCTTTACAGCAAAATCCTCCTGAGAAAGAAGGTGTATGATATCCACAGCGTTGTCTCTGCCATAAGCTGAAACTACGTTCCTCAAGAATTCATCCGAGTTGTATTCGAACTCCTGAGGATCCACGTATATTGTTTTGAGCTTATCTATGTTTGAACCGGCAAGCTGTTTAACGCTCTTTATCACCTCCTCTTCGCTTTCCTGAGGGCCTAGCCAGTAATCGACATTATAGCCAGACCTTAGATAGTCAGCTGCTAGGGCTTCCCTGAACACTTTAAGCATTAGATCTGAAACTGAGTAATCAACGTCATATAGTATGTTGTATCCTAACGCTATTTCGGCATCTACAACACCCTCCGCCGGCCTTTTAAATGTCTTTAGCGGTTTCATTTTCTGGGTGTGATAAACCTGAGAAGGCGTGAAGATCTTAAGCTTATCTGATATCGCATAATAATAGAACCTGTTTTTTATCTGGTAATCTCTATCTTTTATCACCCTTGCCCTTCTAACATAGCTTCCCATAACTTCTACGCTGTCAAGGCTCACAAGAGCATCGCAAATAAACCTCACGTGCCTTGATGACGGATTTACGTTTTCAGAAATAAAAAGCAGAGATCCCCTTTTCTGTTTTGATGAACCGTACAGGATCTGCAGAAAAGACCTCATTTCTCCTTCATCTTTAATGCTGTACATTAGAGCGTCAAGAGAATCAACTATAACAAGCATTCCATCGCTAAGCCCGCTTATTATCTCAGAAAAAACCCGGGACGGTTCACCGGTAACCGCGCTAATAACTTGAAGCTTAGCGCTTTCCCCTTTTTCGACATTTGAAAGCTTTTTCTTTAAAGAATACTCAGGCTCAGCATAAGATATGTACTTGCATGAGCCCTTTAAAGCACAAGCCGCAAGGGATATTGTTGTCTTACCCTGCCCTGGTTCCCCTTCAATAAGAGCTGTGTAGCCGTCGGTGCTGATTATATGCAAAAGGTTTCTTTCCATTACCAATTTTTCTTTTTAAAACCTCTGTATTTAAAGTTTTATGCGACGAAGCGTTCATGGAGGTGCAGTTTATATAAAAGAGGTCCTTTCAATAAATCGTGATAAGGAATATAGATGAGATCGAGCTTGCTGAAAAAAGCAGGATCATCTTGCCACTTATAGAAGAAGCCATAAGAGCTGCCGACCCATATCCGAGGCTACTTAGCGTCGTTAATTTTTTTAAAGGAAAGGTTAACGGCAGAAAGATAGTGATAGCCGTAGGTAAAGCCGCCCCAAGAATGTTCGACCCTTTCAGAGAAATTTCAGACATCGGATTTGCTGTTTCTAACGTTAAAATAAAAGGAGGACTTGAAGCTGGTCATCCTTATCCTGATTATAATAGTTACGAAGCTGCAAGGATCATTTCAGGAATTCTCAAAAACACTGAACCTACAGACACCGTAATATTCCTGATTTCAGGAGGCGCTTCAGCTCTAGTTGGGGATTACGTAATAGGCCCCGAGAGGCTAAAAAGAGTTACAAAGCAGCTAATGAACGCAGGGGCTAACATTTATGAGCTGAACGCGGTCAGAAAACACCTCTCTTACCTGAAAGGAGGAAGGGTTGTAAAGATTACAGACGCAAAAATCTACTCTTATATCGTTTCTGACGTAATAGGAGACGACCTCTCAACGATAGCTTCAGGGCTGACTGCTCCGGACAGCACAACGTTTGAAGATGCGCTGGCCATAGTCAAAAAGTACAAAATCGAAGACGAAACAGTTTTGAACATCCTGAAAAGCCCTGAAAAGTACGGTCTAACTGAAACAGTTAAACCAGACGAATTCCCATATGAAAGGGTTAAAAACAACATAATATGCAAAAATTCTGACGCACTTGCAGCCGTTGCAAGCAAGGCAAGAGAAATGGGGCTGAACGCAGTTAGTCTCGGGACTATAGTTAAAGGGGAAGCAAGAGAAGAGGCATTAAGGCTTTTTTCTTTTTTAAAAAATGCACAGGAAAACACAGTTATAGTTTCGGGAGGAGAACCCACGGTAAAAGTAAAGGGAAACGGCAAGGGGGGCAGAAATCAGGAGTTCGTGCTTTCTCTTGTTAGCTTAATTGAAGAAGGAGAAGTAGTAGCATCTGTAGGCACAGACGGAATCGATGGGCCTACTGACGCTGCTGGAGCGACAGCTGACTGGACCACAAAGGAGAGGGCCTACAGACTAAACATAAACCCAGAGGATTATTTAGAAAATAACGACTCTTATTCTTTTTTTGAAAAAGTTAAAGGCCTGATCAAGACCGGGCCAACAGGAACAAACGTTATGGATGTGCAGATAATGATAAAACTGTAGAACTGTGATTTTTATCAGAAATGAATAACAAATTTGGCGCATCAGGGCAAATAAAGGGTAAAATTTAAATCATAACGTTATTTACTCATTAATGCCCGCGGTAGCTCAGCCTGGTAGAGCTTCCGGCTGTAGAGGCCTGCTGGGGCTGGCCTTGTCAGCATGCCAGGCTCACAGATACCGGAGTGTCGCAGGTTCAAATCCTGCCCGCGGGA
>CAYFFZ010000024.1:0-17004 GCA_964342655.1 uncultured Nitrososphaerales archaeon | reverse complement strand
ATGTTCATGGCCGCAGGCGCTTTGATAGAAGAATTCTCTTCAAGGTATATAAAAGATATGGCTGGCGCTTATTCAAAAATGAAGTTAACGGCGATAGCTTTTCTTTTAGCATCGCTTTCCCTATCAGGAATACCGCCGTTTTCGGGGTTCTGGGATAAAGATCTTATACTTGAAAGTACTTTGCAGACAGGAAACATCGTAGCCTACCTTTTGGGTGTAATAGGAGCTTTTCTAACAGCTTTCTACATTTTCAGAGCCTTTACTATGGTCTTTATTAACAAGGGAGATGAAAGTTTAAAGGAAAAAGAAGTCAAAGAAGCGCATCCAGTAATGCTCTGGCCATATTTTGTCCTGGGCCTTCTTTCGTTGCTCTTCGGTATTTTCTGGTATTTCCCCCATGGTGGTTTATCAGCTTTAATTTATTACTTTGTATACAGCCAGGCCGTAGCACCATTGTCAACGGCTTCGATATACTTTAGCCCCTTAGACGTAGGTATTTCAGTGACCATAGCCATTATAGGGCTCTTAAGCGCCTTCTACATATACAGAAATAGAAGAGAGATAGTTCTAAAAAGCAATGCGTTAAAGAAATTAAGAGACTTCCTTTATGACAGATGGTACATCAATTCCATATATTACAAAGCCTTCGTTTATTCACTAAATGACTTTGCTTCCGCGTTAAGAAAGAGCGTAGAGTTCGGGTCGTTTGACAGATTCTATCACAACCTCGTACCAAGGTTTATACTTGGAACCGGCGAAAGATTGAGAAAATTCCAGCATGGAGATATAGGAAAATACCTTCTGGTCTTGCTTGCAGGAGCTCTTGTTTTGTTGGTTATAGGTTTTGTAATGTTGGTGTTGATGTATGGTTGAACCTATTTTAATTACGTTTGTAACGTTGATAGTCCTTTCGTTAGTAGCCCCATTCTTATCTGGTAGAAAAGTGTTAAATTACTGTGCTTCAGCGATATATGCACTTCTTTTAATATATGCAACATATATGGAATACACAGGCCTAGGTCTGGGAAAGTTTAAGGGGATTTCACCCGGGATGCTTTCATATGCAGTTCTTACAGTAAGCCTTATAGCTGGCGCTCTAACATCGCTAAGCTTTAGCAAACTAGGGAAGAGATCTGGTATTGCAGTTTCTTTAACTAGCTCTGGCATACTTGCAAACTTTGTCCTTAGCTCAACAATTAACCCGTTTTATATAATAGCTGCGTGGGGACTTCTTTCAGTTTCAAGCTACGGAATAGCAGCTATACCTAAGGATAAGATTTCGTTAGGAAACTCTCTAAAATACGCTTTTATGGGAGGGCTTTCATTTCAGATACTTTTACTCAGTTTTATTCTTTATTATGTGTTTGTTGGTTCCATGGTAGGTTTACCTATAGTTATCGGAGCAGCTCTCTTGATAACAGCAATTGGATTTAAAATAGGAATAGTGCCGTTCCACATGTGGTTACCAGACGTTTATGGAACTTCAGATCCTGTAGCAGTATCAGTTCTTTCGTCTTTGATGAAACTGGGCCCCATAGCTCTTCTCGTTAACTTGTTTGGAGTAGGTCTTGTTTTCCTGAACAGCGTTGACAGGGAGGCGCTCCTTGCCTTCTTGATGATACTTTCTGTATTGACCATGACATGGGGTAATGTTACAGCAGCAGTGCAAAAAGACGTTCAGAAAATGTTGGCTTACAGCAGCATATCTCACATTGGGTTTATGTTAATGGCGATTTCAGTCATAATAGCTTCATATATGTACGGAATATCAGCTAACCTTGCTTACGTAGCATTAATAATATACCTGTTTTCATATTCAATATCTAAGGCAGGGGCTTTCAGTTATATGAAAGGTTTTGACAACAGAAGCTATGATGCGATAAAAGGCGCAGGAAGAACTTATGGGGACGTTTCTGGCATGTTCTCTGTATCACTTCTTAACCTTTTGGGTTTACCTCCTCTGCTCGGCTTCTGGGCAAAACTTTTTGTCTTTATGTCGGCTGCCAATCCAAGTATAGCTCCATTTTACATAGGTTACATTCCATGGTACGCCATTGTCGGTATAATAAACAGTGTAATTTCAGCTTTCTATTATGTTAGGGTTCTTCAGAGTCTCTATGCAGAGAGTAAACCTAGCGCGACATTCGAAGGGTTAAAGGTCACTATAATAGTATCTTCAGCAATCCTTATCATAGGAGGAATAATTTTACCAGTGTTATTCATTTAGTGTAATTTTCAAAAAATTTTTTATAATAATTATTAAGGAACGAGGCCATTTCTTTAAAAGCGCCAGCTCTATGAGATATAACGCTTTTTTCCTTTAGATCCATTTCTGCGTACGTTTTCTCATAGCCTGAAGGTATGAATATCGGATCAAAACCAAACCCCGCATTTCCTTTTGGAGTTAGAGAAATCATCCCGTTTACTTTTTTGGTAAAAAGGAAGAAACGTCCTGAAAGTTGAAGCACAACAGCTGATTGAAAATAAGCCTCCCTATTTTCTATATTTTTCATTAGTTTTAAAATGCCTTTTATTCCTATGCTCTTCAGCGCATAAGCTGTGTAAGGACCGGGAAAATTATTTAACGCCTTAATAAAAAGTCCATCATCTTCAACTACAAATGTGCGTTTTAACTTTTTATATGCGGTTTTCGCCGCATAAAGAGCTACGTTTTCCACGCGTTCATCCTGTATTTCCAGTTTTTGGATATTTTCTGGAACTGCTGTAAGTTTTATACCATATTCTAACAATACTTCATTAGCTTCTTTAATTTTATTATCGTTCTTTGTTAAAAAGACAATATGCATGAGCTGACTTTATATGCAGCCATATTTATATTAAATTTTACTTCCTTAGTTTTTTGAAGCTGTTTTTATGATTAGCCCGGGGCGGATTCGAACCGCCGTCACCGGCTCCAAAGGCCGGTATGCTTGGCCACTACACCACCGGGCTTCCATTTTTTTCTGAAGACGCCTTTATATAAAAAGCTTGCTGAAAGAAACAGGGTTTAGCGAAAATTTACTACTTTATTTAAAAAAGTTGATTTAATAACCTAAATAAAGACTCGTGTTTAAGAGTGTTGGGTGCTTAGCCGCTTCTCTTGCCGAGAAGAGGCCTCCCCTTTCCTAGCGGCCGTAAGGAAAGGGTCTTGGCGGAGAAGGCTGGCTATCGCCCGGCATGTGGGTATACCTGTATTGGACGTAACAGGTATGCCTGATGAGTAGGAGGCAAAGTTCAACACCTGCTTTTAGCAGAGGAAATCCAAACAAAGCGCATAAAAAATCCAGTAGAATAAAAACAAAGATTCGAACGAGTAAAATTTAAAGCAAAAACATTATTCTTGTACAATATCTTTTACTATGTTATAAGTGATAAAATCAGAGGTGGCGAAAGCTCTGCTGGCCGGTAGAAGGTTCGCTTCGCGGTCCTGTAGTTATCCTTGGGTGACCAGGGAGCCCTACAGAACTGAGGAGTGTGCCTCCCTACTGGCTAGCTGAGATTTTTGCCATCTTTTTATGTATTTTATCACTTATAACATAGTAAAAGATATTGTACAAGAATAATGTTTTTGCTTTAAATTTTACTCGTTCGAATCTTTGTTTTTATTCTACTGGATTTTTTATGCGCTTTGTTTGGATTTCCTCTGCTAAAAGCAGGTGTTGAACTTTGCCTCCTACTCATCAGGCATACCTGTTACGTCCAATACAGGTATACCCACGTTTTGCTAAACTCTAAGCATTAAAATTATTAAACAGGTAAAAATAATAGTGTTTATGGAGGCTGCCAAAAAAATAGCTGATTTTGTGAAAAACTTCTCATACAAAGACATTGATGAAACAGCTAAACAAGAAATAATTAACAGAATAATAGATGCTGTTGCAAACGCAAAACACTCATACAACGCTTTAAAGATTTACCTCGATCCTTTGCTAGAAAGCTTTAAAGGCAGAGCTACAACGCTTTCAGGAAAGACCGCTTCAGTAGATTATGCGTCTTTTTATAACAGCTTCCTTATAAGATACCTAGACTTTAACGACACATACCTTTCAAAAGAGCCTTTACACCCAAGTGATATGATAGGAGGCATCTTAGCACTAGCTTCAGAATTAAAGTCCAATGGGAAAGAAGTCATAGAAGCCATTGCTACTGGTTATGAAGTAGGTATAACCCTATGCGACGCTGGCTCGCTGAGAAAAAGAGGTATTGATCACGTAGTATTCCTTGGAGTTGGGGCGGCGGCTGCAGCATCAAAACTTCTAAAGTTAGATGAAAATAAAACAGCAAATGCGATATCTCTAGCACTTGTACCTCATATAGCATTGAGGGAAACAAGAAGTGGAGCGCTTTCAATGTGGAAGGGAGGAGCTGCGGCAGAATCAGTAAGGAATGCAATTTTTGCTGCACTTTTGGCTAAATCTGGCATAACAGGTCCCGAGCTACCTTTTAGCGGAAAAATGGGACTTATAAACGTAATATTCAGCGGAAAGGATTTTGATGATTCTGTACTAGATAAAATGAACGGCAAGGGGGTGCTAAGGACGCTCATCAAAGAATTTCCGGCAGAATATCATGCCCAGGCAGCAATAGAAGCAGCCCTCGACATCAAACTCAAAAAAGATGTTAAAAAGGTAACGGTTGATACATATGAAGCAGCAAAAACTATACTTGCGGACGACGCTTCTAAATGGAAGCCTGAAACCAGGGAGACAGCGGATCATAGTCTCCCGTTTCTTGTATCTGTTACTTTGTTAACACAAAACTTCTGGTTTGAAAGTTATGATCTAATAAAGGATAGAAAAGTTCTCGAATTAACTTCAAAAGTTGAAGTAAACGAAATCGAGGAATACACAAAAATGTATCCTTCTAGCCTGCCTGTAAAGATAACTGTAGAATATTCGGATTCAACTAAGGAGTCAGCTTATAGAGAAGTTCCTAAGGGACATTATAAGAGGCCCATGAGCAGGGAAGAAATAGTAGCTAAAGCCCATAAGTTAGGGTTAGATAAAAAGGTCATAGACTACATTGAAAACATTGAAAACAAAGAGGCGGTAAACATTGTCTTCTAACAAGGAAGTCTTGCTTAATAGCGAGTTTTTGATAGTACCTGGAGTGTATAATCCTTTTAGCGCTTTACTAGCAGAAAAGGCCGGCGCTAAAGCAATATATCTTTCAGGGGCTGCGCTGACTTCGTCCTATGGGCTACCAGACCTTGGAGTAATATCATTAGAAGAACTAGCTTACATGGTAAAAAAGATAAAAGAAGTTGTAAACTTACCGCTAATAGTTGACGCTGACACGGGTTTTGGTGAGCCTCTAAACGTCTATAGAACCATAAAGGTTCTGGAAGCCTCAGGAGCAGACGCTGTCCAGATAGAAGATCAGGTAAGCCCCAAAAAATGTGGTCATCTTGATGATAAGGCTTTGATAACTAAAGAAGAAATGATAGCAAAAATACTTGCCGCTAAAGAAGCATCAAAGGACATTGTTTTGATAGCCAGAACTGACGCTCGAGGAGTTACAGGAATTAACGATGCAATAGATAGGGCCCAGGCTTATACAAGGGCTGGAGCAGACATAATTTTTCCTGAGGCGTTATTAAGCGAAGAAGAGTTCAAACTTTTTGCAGACAAAGTGAAAACAAGGCTCCTTGCAAACATGACAGAATTTGGGAAAACACCTTACATAACAGCTCAAAAGTTCAAAGAACTAGGCTACCGGTACGTCATATTTCCAGTTACTTCATTTAGAGCGGCCGCAAAGGCAATGCAGGAAGTCTATCGGGTTCTGATAAGTGAAGGCACTCAGAAAGACATACTGGATAAGCTTATGACAAGGGCGCAACAATATGAAGTAATTAACTATTATTTTTACGAAAATATGGACAAAGAGCTAGCCAAAAGGTCTTACTTGATCAAGTGATACAAAAACAGAAATGATTAATAAGGTACTCTGTATAGGTTTTTTGGTATGCCTAAGGTAGCTAAGGTAAAAGACAGATGGAAGACAAAGGTCTGGATAGAAGTCCTAGCTCCAGATATATTTGGTAATGTGTCAATAGCTAAGATACCTGCAAACGATGAGCAATCAGCTGTTGGCAGGGTCGTACCTATATCTTATTTTCAAGTTAACAACGAAAACCCTGATAACAATAATATTAAACTTTACCTTCAGATAACAAAAGTTGAATCACTTAAAGCTAAAACTATAGTTAAGAGAATAGAATACGCAAGAGAAGTTTACAGAGCCATGATAAGGAGAGGTAGTTCTCTTGTAGAATGGGTGGGAGATTATAAAACATCTGACGGCTTGGACGTTAGAGTTCACATTTCCCTATTTACTCCAGAAAAAATAAACTGGTCCAGAATGCACAAAATAAGGCTTACAATAAATCAGGTTTTAAGCGAAAACATACCAAACCTAACTTACGATCAGCTGTTGGAACAGCTTCTTAAGGATAGAACCCTTTTAGATAAAGTTACAGAAGAAGCGAAAAAGATATACCCAATAAAGAACGCCGTTCTGTTGAGCCTTAAACTTCTTAATAAGCTTGTAAAACCGATAGAAACACCGGCTCAATAAATCAGGAAAATAATTTATCGCTCGTTTCTTAAGCTGTTTATTATATATTTAATCGCTTCATTATCGAATTCTACAGTTATAGGTCCAAGAGGCGATTCTTGGGGATCGTCACACATAACAACGTGATTTACAAAAGCAGCCTGTTTGTTAAGCATTAGAAAAAATTTATCGCCCTTTCTTCCTTCGTTTAAAAGCCTGAGCATTAAAGATGTCATATCTTTATCCTTTATCGCTTGAAGCAGCTTTTTTAGAGTCAGCTCACCTGCTTCTACTTTGATCAGGTCTTGCATTATTTCCATTTTTATATCATCTTTTGAGTCTGTTAAATTAAGTACCGCTTTCTTTACCTTTTCAGGGTCTTCTGATGGGTAAATCCTGCTTGAGATATAGAGCTTCACGTTTTACATTAAAGCTTCAACTCTTAATAATATTTTGGCGAATTACTGCTTTCTAGGTTTTATTATTAAAACGCGGATTATAAACCCCATAAATAGGTTAATGTTTTTATTTTTCTAAATGGAGCCTATAGTATGAGTTCAGGGGCCGAAAATTTTAAGGAAGTCCTGAAAGTTGCAGGGAAAGAATACAAATTCTATCCGGTCAAAAAGGTAAAAGATTTAGGACTGGGAGACCCTGAAAGATTGCCATATTCGCTGCAAATAGTTCTTGAAAACATGCTAAGAAACTACGATGGCAAGACCGTAAATGAAGAAAACATTAAAGAATTGCTAAACTGGAACAGTAAAAACCCCGCTGAAAAAGAAATCCCCTTTAAAGTTTCAAGAATACTTATGCAGGATTTCACTGGCGTCCCTGCTATAGTTGACTTAGCTTCTATGAGAGATTATGCAAAAGAAAACGGAAAAAATCCGGACTTGATCCAACCGGGAGTTCCTATCGACCTAATAATTGATCACTCTGTGCAGGTTGATGAATATAACAGTTCCAAGGCTTTTGAAGTAAACTTGGTGAAAGAAATAGAAAGAAACGAAGAAAGATACAAATTCCTAAAATGGGCAGGTCAGGCATTTAATGAGCTAAGGATCTTTCCTCCTTCTGCAGGTATCTGCCATCAGATAAACCTTGAATACCTAGCAAAGGTTGTAATGAACAACAGCGGAGTAGCTTATTTTGATAGTTTAGTAGGAACGGATTCTCATACAACCATGATAAACGGGATCGGTGTGTTTGGCTTTGGTGTGGGAGGCATAGAAGCAGAGGCCGCAATGTTGGGTGAGCCAATATACTTTATAACTCCAAAAGTAGTTGGCGTTAAGCTCAGCGGTAAGCTGCAGGATGGTGTTACTGCTACAGATCTGGCGTTAACTCTTGCTAAAGTATTCAGAGAACATAACGTCGTAAACAAATTTGTTGAATTTTTTGGTGAGGGTGTAAGAAACCTTTCAGTTCCTGATAGAGCTACAGTATCAAACATGAGTCCCGAATACGGTTCAACCGTTTCCCTTTTCCCAGTAGATGAACAAACGCTTGAATACCTTCGTCTGACAGGCAGACCAGATTGGTTAATCAAGCTAGTAGAAGAATACTATAAAGCACAAGGCTTGTTTGGTGCAAGAGAAAGAGAATATTCAGAAGTAATAGAAGTTAACCTAGATGAAATAAAGCCAAGTGTATCTGGGCCTTCGCTACCTCACCAGAGGCTAGATTTAGAAAAGATCCCCGAAAGCTTCAGGCAGACATTTATAAAGGATCAGCCCAAGTCTTTTGGCGAACTTAAAGAGGGAGATGTTGTAATAGCTGCGATAACGAGCTGTACAAACACAAGCAATCCCAACGTTCTTGTTATGGCAGGTCTCGTAGCAAAAAAAGCCTTCGAACGCGGATTAACAGTTAATACGAACAAAGTAAAGACGAGTTTGGCTCCTGGCTCAAGGGTAGTAACGGAATACCTAAATAGATCAGGGTTGCTTGCGTACCTTGAAAAGCTGGGCTTTTATGTAGTAGCTTATGGGTGCACCACATGCATAGGTAACAGCGGTCCTCTTCCAGATGATTTCAGCAGATTAATCAATGAAGGAAACCTCGCAACAGTAAGCGTACTTTCAGGAAACAGGAATTATGAAGGCAGAGTGCATAACGATATAAAGGCTAACTACCTGATGTCGCCTCCGCTTGTAGTAGCTTATGCTATAGCTGGAAACATAAACAAGGACCTTACTAAAGAGCCTCTCGGTTATTCCAATGGTAAACCCGTATATCTAAAAGACATATGGCCCAGCAATTCAGAAGTTCAGGAAACGATAAAGAAATCTATAAGCAAAGACCTTTATGAGGCTGTTTATAATGATAGCATATTTAACATAAACCCATACTGGAATTCGTTAAAATCCCCCTCGGGTAAATACTTTGAATGGGATGAAAAAAGCACATACATAAAGAGAGCTCCATATTTTGATGGATGGAAAGTCGGAGAAAAGAAAGACATCGAAGATTTAATAAACGCAAGAATACTGCTTGTCCTTGGAGATTCAGTATCAACAGATCACATATCTCCTGCAGGCGCAATAATGCCTGACAGTCCGGCTGGCAAATACCTTATTTCTCATGGGGTTCCTATAACAGAGTTCAACACTTACGGTGCTAGAAGGGGAAACCATGAGGTGATGATAAGGGGCACATTTGCAAACAGAAGGCTAAAGAACCTGATGGTTAATGTTGAGGGGGGATATACATTACATTATCCAGACGGGCAAATGATGACAGTTTACGAGGCTGCCATGAAATACAAAGAGGAAGGTGTTCCGCTGGTAGTTATTGCAGGAAAAGAATACGGCTCTGGAAGTTCAAGGGACTGGGCTGCAAAGGGTCCCGCGCTCCTTGGAATAAAAGCGGTTATAGCTGAAAGCTTTGAAAGGATACACAGGTCCAATCTTGTCGGCATGGGCATAATACCGCTGCAGTTTAAAGAAGGGCAGAGCTACAAATCTCTTGGCATAGATTACTCAAAACCGATTTCAGTTATATTTAAGGAGAAAAAACCGCATGGTACTGCATACCTCGTATTTTATGATAAAGCAGGAAATCAAAAGTCAACAGAACTGATCATCAGGATAGACAGCGAATTAGAGATGGAGTATATTAAGTACGGGGGAATACTTAAATACGTACTTTCAAAAATGCTCGCAAGAGCATGAAAAATTACAAAATTTCAATTATTAGAGGAG
The DNA here is from genome assembly GCA_964342655.1 of uncultured Nitrososphaerales archaeon. Taxonomy (GTDB): domain Archaea; phylum Thermoproteota; class Nitrososphaeria; order Conexivisphaerales; family UBA164; genus CAYFFZ01. The sequence continues at coordinate 7,240 of CAYFFZ010000024.1, read as the reverse complement.
ACGGAATAGGACCTGAAGTAATAAGCGCTACAGAAAGAATAATTGAAGCTGTAGAAGAAAAGTTTTCTTTTAAATTTGAAAAAATCTTCGTAGAAGCTGGTCTAGAGGCATATAAGAAGTATGGCACAAATTTACCCGATTTTTCGCTTGAAAAGATAAAGCAAAGCGATTGTCTGCTGAAAGGCCCTACGACTTCTTTAGAAGGGGAAGGAACAGAACTAGGAGTGCCAGTAAAAATAAGGAAATATTTTGATCTGTACGCGAACCTCAGGCCGTTGAAGAATTTCCCACGGGTTAAGTCAATTTTTAAAGGCGTGGATCTATTAGTAGTTAGAGAAAATACAGAAGGCATGTATTCAGGACTCGAATATAAAATCAGCGAAGGTTTAAACATAGGTATAAGAGTTTCTACAAAAAGGGGCGCAAACCGAATTATTAACGTCGCATTTAAGCATGCGCTGGATAGAAAGAAAAGGGTGACCCTCGGTCACAAGTCAAACGTGCTAAAAATGACAGATGGCCTGTATAAAGAGGTTTTCGAAGACATCTCAAAAAACTATCCTGATGTAGAAGCGAAGGAAGAACACATTGACGCCTTAGCGATGAAACTTGTAATGAGACCACAGGACTATGATGTAATAGTATTGGAAAACCTATATGGCGACATAATATCTGATCTTGCTGCTGGCTTAGTTGGCGGTCTTGGGATGGCACCTTCCGCGAACATAGGGGAAAACTTTGCTATGTTCGAACCCATACACGGTTCGGCACCAGACATTGCGGGCAAAAACATAGCGAACCCAATTGCTTCTATATTATCTTTTTCCATGTGCCTTGATTGGCTTGGAGAAAAGAACGCTTCACGTGCAGTAGAAAACGCAGTTATTAATTCACTCGAAAAAGGCGATAAACTCACTTTAGACTTAGGCGGAAGCTCTACTACGCATGAACTTGCAGAAAGTATAGCTAAAGAGATCATTTCGATAAGCGTTTAAATTCTATGACGATCAATATAAAAAAGAAATATTTATTAAACATAATTTAGTAATTAAATTACATGCCAATAGCATTTGTGTTGCTAACGGTAGAACCGGGAAAGGAAGAAGAAGTTTTAGCTAAGCTAAAGGAAATACCTGAAGTAGAAGAAGCTCACAGGGTTTACGGGGTTTACGATACAATCGTAAAGGTAAATGCATCATCTCCAGAAAAATTAAAAGATACAATAACTTGGAAAATCAGAAAAATTGAAAACGTTAAATCAACGCTTACTATGCTTGTTGTCGAGCAGTGATTAAGCTAGATACTGTGGCGGTACCTGCTTTAAGTTTTCCTTTATTGCATTTATGCTTTTCATGAAAAGTTCTTTTTGCTGAGGCGAAAGTGGTACTTCTATTATTTTTTCTGCGCCGTCTTTTCCAAGTACTACCGGTACCTCTGCGAATACATCTTTTACACCGTATTCTCCATCGAGCAACACGCTAGCTTCTACTACTAGCTTCCTGTCTTTCTTTATTGCATCTACCATCAAAAGCAGTCCTGCTGCTGGACCCCAGTTGCTGCTGAATTTTCTTAGATTGGTTATCTGGGCCCCCGCTTCAATCGTGTCTTTTACGACTTTGTTGTACTGTTCTTCTGTCAAGAAGTCCTTTAAGCTCTTTCCGTACACGCTGGAAAGTTCAGGTACAGGATACATGTTTTCCCCGTGCTGACCAAGAACCAGCGGTACTATAGATGCCGGAGAAACTCCTATGTACTGAGAAGCATAGTAAGCCATTCTTCTTGAATCAAGAACGCCACTAAAACCTATTACACGGTTTCGTGGGAAACTTAGCCTCTTATATAGAACGGCGACCATAGCGTCGAGTGGGTTAGTAGTTATTATAACTATAGAATTTGGAGCGTATTTTTTGACCTGTTCAGCTACGCCAGCAACTATTTCTGCATTTTTGCCAGCTAGCTCCTCCCTGGTCATTCCTGGCTTTCTTGCAAGCCCAGCTGTGATTATGACTATATCGCTTCCTTTTATATCCTCGTAATTATTTGACCCAACCACTTCTACCGACTTTCCAAGTATTGCTGCGGCGTGGTTCATGTCGAGCGCTTCTCCCTGAGGAACTCCTTGAAGAATGTCCACAAGAACTATCTTTTTGTCGGCTTCGCCCAACATCAGAAACGCAGCGGCTGTTGCACCTACTTTACCGGAACCTATAATCGATATCATCAATTAGGGTTTAACCAAGGATAAATATAACGTTTTATCATAAAACAATAATAAGAAACAAAATAATTAAATTGAATTATTTTCAAAAACTAATATTTAATTACAATTTTTTGAAAAAGCGGTTCAGGCCGACCGATCTTTGTTCCACTAGGAATAGTTTCCCATTTTTCAGGTTTGCTCAATTTAGTAAGTTTTATCGTTTCTGCAAGTTTAGTTGCTTTTTTTGGCATTACCGGATACATCATAAAGCCGATATGCGCAATTGATTGCACTGCATTAAATAATATTGATGAAGCTCTTGGTTTATCGCTTTTTATCTTGCTCCAAGGTTCTTGAGAACTGAAGTACTGGTTGCCAAGCTCTGCGGCTTCTACGAATTTTTTCACTGCGTCTTTTATTTTTAAATCATAGTTCAATTTGATAAAATCCTCTTGCAAGGCCATAACAGATTTTGAAAAGTCTTCATCTTCTTTTGACGTGCTTTCATTTGCTGGCACTACGCCTCCAAACCTATCGTTTAAAAACATCAGTACCCTATGGATATAATTTCCTACTTTGTCATTCAGGTCGCTGTTCACCATTTTGTCAAAATCCTGCCAGTTAAAACTCGAGTCGCCCCTTTCAGGTCTGAGCGCTAGAATAGCATACCTCCAGTACTCTCCTTCGGCTACGCGCAAAGCGTCAGAAGCCCATACTCCTATATGCTGGCTTTTGCTAAATTTAGCTTGACCGAACAGAATGAATTCGGTAGAAGCTATCTTCTTCGGCATGTTATAACCTTTTTTAGATGCCATCAAAAGGGCAGGAAGTATTATAGCATGAAACGGTATGTTATCTTTACCTATAAAATACACAGATATTGCTTCAGGATCAAGCCAAAAACTTTCAAATAAATTTTTGCCGGTCTTTCTTTCAAGCTCAACAACTCCAGAAAGATACCCCAATACAGCTTCCATCCAAACATAAATGGTCTTATTTTCAGCTCCCTTAAAAGGTGCCGGTATTCCCCACCTGTTATCCCTAGTTATCGATCTTGGCTTAAGGCCTTCGCTCAACATGCTCTTTAAGTAACCCTGTACATTTTCATCTAGAGTTTTTACATACTCTGATATTTCTTCGCTCAGTTTTGGGAGGTCAAAAAACCAGTGATAAGTTTCTTTTTTGACGGGTTTCTCACCGCATATCGCGCACTTAGGTTCTATTAGCAAAGTAGGTTCTAAGAGCCTGCCACAGTTATCGCACTGGTCGCCGTTAGCTTTTTCATAACCACAGTAAGGACACTTTCCAACAACAAGCCTATCTGGCAGAAAAATCTTGTCTTTTTCACAGTAAAGCTGAACTGTACTTTGTTTGAATACGTATCCATTCTTTTCTAACTGTAAATAAAAATCTCTGACAAACTCTTTATGAACTTCGTTTTCTGTTCTTGTATAGTTATCAAGCTCCACTGAAAAAGCATTAAGTATTTCAAGAATATTTTTATGCATTTCATCAGTGAGATCTTTTGGGTTTTTGTGTTGCTTTATGGCTTCTACTTCTATCGGCGTTCCGTGTTCATCTGATCCTGAAACAGAAATAACATCCTCTCCAACGCTTCTGAGAAACCTTGCATAATAATCAGCAGATATAAGGTGCAGTAGAGTTCCTAAGTGTGGCTCACTATTTATATACGGCCATGCTGAAAATACTAAATACCTGCTCAACTTTAATCTTTCGAAGCTTAAATAGTATTTAACTTTTATTAAATTATATTACGCTAAAAGCCGATTCGTAAGGTGGAACAAACCCCTCCAAACTTATAAGGTAGTTTTTAAATATTTAAAAATATAAACGCGTTATTTTTTCAAAAGATTGAATGTAGATGAATTTTATTAATAAAGTTTTTAAGAACACCATCTTAATAGTTAAGCAAGATTGGCCATGCAAGAAAGATATGAAATTAGATGGCACGGAAGGGGAGGCCAGGGAGCTGTAACAGCTGGAGTTCTGGTTGCTGAGGCTGCTATACTTGATGGCAAGTACGCGCAGGCGTACCCAGAATTTGGAGCTGAAAGAAGGGGGGCACCGGTTAAAGCGTACACAAAGGTTTCAGAAAAACCGATCTATTCTAGGTCTCCTATAATAAATCCTGACATTGTGGTGGTTTTAGATCCAAGCATAAACAAGTCAATATACATGGATGGCTTGAAAGAAGGCGGTATGGTTTTAATAAACTCATCTAAAAGTGATGAAGAAGTAAAGGCATTGATTGGAAGAAGCGATGTTAAAATAGCGGTTGTTGATGCTACACATATAGCTCTTGATATACTCAAGTCAGCCATAGTTAATACAGCTATGGTTGGTGCGCTTGTTAAGGTTGTACCGTTGGCAACACTGGAGTCCCTTGAAAAGGCATTACACGAAACATTCAGCAAAAAAGTAGCAGACTTAAATTACCAGATAGTTAAGACTTCTTATGAGAAGGTGAAAATAATAAATTGACTCAAGAAAAGCTTTTGGGTTGGAAGGAACTGCCGCGCGGAGGCTCTATTCTTGAACCTGGAAACAGCGAGAAGAGATACACGGGCGACTGGAGAACATTCAAACCGGTCATAGAGCAGGACAAGTGCACAAGGTGTTTGAGATGCTGGATAGTATGCCCTGAACCAGCTATTTATATTATAGACCAGCCTTATACTACGAATAGCGGAAGACAGTTCAAATTTAGCGTAGAAGTTAACTATGATTACTGCAAAGGTTGCGGTATGTGTGTTGAAGAGTGTGAACCTAAAGCTATAGACTGGGTGGAGGAGGAGAAATAAAATGGAAAGCGTTCTTAAGGTTACTTGGAAAAGGTTACCTCTTAGCTCTAACTTCGCTATAGCTCAAGCTGTTAAGGATTCAGACGTGGATGTAGTTTCAGCTTATCCTATAACTCCTCAGACAACTGTAGTAGAAAGGATCTCAGAATTTATAGCAAACGGAGAACTTAAAGCCGAAATGATACATGTAGAAAGCGAACACAGCGCCATGAGCGCGGCAATAGGTGCAAGCGCGTTTGGGGCGAGAGCTTTTACTGCAACGGCTTCTCAGGGACTGGAGCTAATGCACGAGCTTCTTCATATAGCTTCAGGTTTAAGGTTGCCAATAGTGATGTCAGTTGCCGCTAGAGCTCTTTCTGCGCCTATAAGCATATGGGGAGATTATACTGATGTAATGAACGCGAGGGATACTTCATGGATAACGCTGATAGCTTCAACCGCTCAGGAAGCTTATGACTCAATAATTCAAGCTTATAAAATAGCTGAAGACCCAAGGGTATTTCTACCAGTTATGGTTGCTTATGACGGCTATGCGATGAGTCATACATATGAGCCAGTTTATGTCTCTGAAAAAGCAGACACCTTTAAGGATTATATACCGAAGAACCCTCAGTGGTATACTTTAAACCCCGACAAGCCAGTAACTATGGGCTCAATAGCCAGTCCTGAATGGTATTATGAGTTCAAATATCAGCAAGTCGTAGCAATGAAAAACGCATATGACGTAGTAAAGGAAGCAGATGAAGAGTATGGAAAAAGATATGAGCGTAAATACGGTATTATTGAAGAAGACGGGGTCGAAGGTTCTGACATAACTTTTGTAACATACGGAGGGATATTCGGAACATTAAAAGAAAGCGTAGAAGAATTAAGGAAGAAAGGGGAGAAAATAGGGCTTGCAAGGATAAGGCTTTTCAGACCTTTTCCTTCAGATGATATCGCTAAGATAGCTGAAAAAACAAAGGCTTTGGTAGTGCTTGACAGGGCGATCACTTTCGGTGTAGGGATTTCAGGTCCCGTATCAAGAGAAATAATAAGCTCTCTCTACTCGAGGGGTATTGAAAGAAACGTTTACAGCTTCATAATAGGGATAGGGCAGAGAACGGTAACGGAGAAAGATATGGCGGCAATATATGAAAAGGCAAAAGAAATGTTAGCCTCCCACGATAAACAGAAAGAGAGCATTTATTGGGGTGTAAGAGAATGATGGCGAAACCTTTCTTTAGAACAGTTTATGACGTTCCAAAAGAAGAATACCTTGCTCCAGGGCATGGGTTATGCGCCGGTTGCACAGCAGGAACCATTGTAAAGCTGCTTTTGAAAGTAGCGGGGCCAAATACAATAGTAGTTAACGCTACAGGGTGTGTAGAGGTTTCAACTACACCCTTCCCGTACACTTCTTGGAAAGTTCCTTGGATACACGTAGCATTTGAAAACGCAGCAGCGGTTGCCAGCGGGATAGAATCCGCATTAAGGGCTCTAAAAGCAAAGGGTGTTCTCGATCCTTCAAAAAGAATAAACATAATAGCGTTAGCAGGGGACGGGGGCACATATGATATTGGCTTCCAAGCATTGAGCGGCATGCTTGAAAGGGGGCATAAAGTGATGTATGTTCTTTATGACAATGAAGCTTATATGAATACAGGTATACAAAGAAGCGGCGGGACGCCTGTTTACGCTTGGACTACTACAACTCCCGTTGGAAAAATATTAAAAGGAAAAATTCAGCAGAAGAAACCAATAGCAGAAATAGTGGCAGCTCACAGGGTACCGTACGTAGCTACTGCAAACCCTGGTTACTTTGCTGATATGATGAACAAATTTAAAAAAGGACTTGAAGTAGAAGGTCCATCCTTTATCCACGTAATACAGCCATGCACTACTGGTTGGAAATTTGATCCAAGATACGGTATAGTGTTGGCTAGGTTAGCTACAGAAACTGGACTCTGGATAAACTGGGAGCAGGAAGAAGGCCAGTTCAGAGTAACCGTTACCGTTCCCAGAAGAAAGCACGTAAAACACTATTTTGAGCTTCAAGGAAGGTTCAGTCATCTCACGCCAGAGGAAATAGAGGCTATACAAAAAGAAGTAGACTTGGAAGTTGACAGGATAAACAAGCTTGTTGGAAGAACAGTTATAGGCCCTCTGGTAGAATAAACAATATTATTTTTGCATTTATCATTTGATAGAAAATAAGATTATTTGATCAAGTTTATAA
>CAYFFZ010000023.1:13715-17103 GCA_964342655.1 uncultured Nitrososphaerales archaeon | reverse complement strand
ACGAACTTTCCTCCCTTTACAACAGGAACCCAGGTCGACTTTGAAGTTGTCATCGCTTCCCAGGCTTCTTCAAGGGTTGATTCTGGTCTAACATACGGTGTACCTCTGATAACTTTTTCTTTCAAGTTTGAGTTTTCATTTAGGTCGTTAAGCCTCACGACCCCTATGAAGTTCCCGCTTTCATCTATTACAGGTATTGAGGCAAGACCTTCATTCTTCATTTTTTCTATAGCTTCTTTTGCGCTTGAGCTGTTCAAAATGTAAACGTTCCTTATAGTAACGTCTTCAACCCTGATCTGTCTAAGCACAGGAACAGAATATTCTTGAGCGTGAGCAGGGGAATCCTTTCTGCTTTGAACCTGAGCATGGTAGAGCGAGTGCCTGTAGGCTATTATAAAGGCTACCCCTGCGCTGAGCATTGTTGGGGGCAGAAGCTGCAGGTTTCCTCCCATTTCTACAGCCATAACGATTACTGCTAAAGGGGCGTTTGCAGCAGCTCCGAAGAGAGATGCCATTCCAACAATGGCATAAGGCGCTATTGGATAGGAGGTTCTCGTTAGCATGCCTATCAAGACCGCAAAAGCTGACCCAACAAGCCCCCCTATCATTATCCCCGGGGCGAACTCACCGCCCGAACCTCCGCTTCCTATCGTAAGCGAAGTAGCAAGGATTTTTAGAAAAGGAAGAAGCATCAGGATGATTATCGGGCTCAAACCGAGCCCAACAAGAACGTTCAGCTTGCCGTCCAAGATAAGGTTCATCCACCCGTATCCAACAGCTATGATCTCAGGGAAGGCAATCCCGATTGTTCCAACAACTGCACCCCCTACAGCGGCCCTCACCGCAAGGGGAACCTTTATCTTTTCAAAAATATTTTCAAAAGAGAACATCGACTTAACGTAAAGTATCGCAAACAGCCCGCTAACTATTCCGAGCGCTAAAAAAGATGGGATCTGTGAAATGTAGAATGAATAGGGTATTGTTCCGAACATGGGGCCATAACCCACAGCAACTCCAAATATCATGTAACCCACAGCTGAAGCTATCAGCGAAGGGTATATCACTTCGTATTCAAAATCCCTTTTATACAGAAGCTCTGCTGAAAGAAGGGTGCCTGCTATAGGTGACTTGAATATTGTGCCTATTCCAGAGCCGAGAGCTACTGCAACTGCCTTTCTTCTGTCCTCGGGCGAAAGCTTCAAGGCATCAAATATGTGTGAAGCCACAGAGGCAGAAACGAAAGCTTCTGGCCCCTCTCTTCCCGCGCTCCCACCGCTCCCTATTGTGAAAGCTGAAGCTACAGCTTTCACTATCCAGCCAAGCCTGTCGAACTTTCCCTGTTTAAAATGAAAAGAATGGATCACTTTATCGGTTCCGTTGCCTATAGCATCTGGAGAAATTTTGGTAAGAAGCCCTGAAACGAATGCTCCCAAAGCGACTGTTAGTGGAAGAAGGTATGGCCTGAGCGCTGAGTACGTATAGCTAAGGCTTCCCCCAAAGCCTAAGGGAGCTGGAAGTTTTGTACCTACAGCGGTATAAAGGAAAAAATATTCTAAAACCCTTAAAAGATAAAATATAAGAAGGGACGTTGCGCCCGCTACAAATCCTAGCAATATGCCGAGAATTGCCCATCTTTCATAATAATCAAGCTTGACCCCTTGCAAATGTCTCAATATACGGTTAAAATATGCAAAAATGAATTTAAAATGTTTTCTAGTGCTTACTGTTTTATAGTTTTTAGCACGGCTATCTTTATAAAATCATTCACGATCAGCATGAACAATACAGAGAGGGCCAAAAGCGTTACTGAATCCGTTATCGGTATCGGAGTTATACCTGGTATTCCGAAAGTTGATATCGCCAAAGCTAGAGCTATATCAGCAACTATTGAAGCCATCAGAGCATTGCTCGGCCTAGAGTTCCAGAAATGTCCTCGCTCCCTTACCACAAAGATCGTCAGCATGCCTGAAAGCATCAAAAGCTCAAACGCAAATGTATGCAGCTTGTTCACGCTGTTCAGCAACCCAAAGTAATTAACCCCTATGTACGTGAAAAACAAAGATTCCAGAACAGATGCTATTCCTAAAAGCATTGAAACTTTAACCAGCCAGTCCACATTCCACTTATCAGGGGTCTTGGAATACCTTACTCTGTCTGTAGAAATTGATATAGTTACAAAATCTATAAGGAACAGCAGAAGCAGGACATCGTAAGCGTTCACTACAAACCTGTTCCATAGGAATAGCGCTAACACTGTGAAAACGACTATCTGAAATGTTTTTACAACCTTGTTAAATATCCACGTAACTATCCTCTGGTAAATCATCCTCCCTGTCTTCACTAGGTCCACTATGTTTATGAGGCCGGGTTGGGTAAGGACCACGCTTGCAGCAGCCTTTGCAACATCAGTGGCGTTGCTAACAGCTATCCCAACCTCTGCCTGCTTGAGAGCAGGAGCATCGTTAACTCCATCTCCGGTCATTCCAACGACGTGTTTCCTTTTCTGCAAAGATTTGACTATCATGTATTTATCCTCAGGGTAGACTTCAGCAAAAACGTCGCTTTTTTCTATTACATCGTCCTTTTGATCTTCGTTCATGGCTTTAACTTCTGTAACATTTGCAGCGTTCTCGCCAAGCCCAACCTGCTTTGCAACCTGAAGGGCAATTGGTTTTGCATCCCCTGTGAGCATCTTAACCTTTACGCCAAGATCCTTTAATTCTGAAATAAGGCGTGCCGAATCTGGCCTCGGTTTATCATAAAGCCCCACTATGCCTATCAGTTTTGCTTCACCATTCTCTTTGAGAGCTATGCCGAGGCTTCTGTACCCTTTTTCAGCCATACCATCTATTGTTTCCTGCACCTTTTTCTTTGTGTTTTCGTCTAGCTTGCAGAGCTCAACTATAACGTTTACAGCTCCTTTCATAACTTCAACAACCTTTCCATCGTACTGCACGGTTGCCTCTGTTCTTCTAGTTTTTGGATCAAAAGGCACGAACTTTAGCACTTTATACTTTGTCATTTCAGCATTTTTTTCTCTTGCCTCCTGTATGAAAGCAACATCTATCGGGTCTTGGTCTGCTTCTTCGGAAGCAAGAGCCCCAAACACAACAACCTCTTCTTCATTATAGCTGTTTAGTGGGACTACTTCAGCTATTGAAATCTTGTTTAATGTAATTGTTCCGGTCTTATCGGTGCAAAGCGTGTCCATTGAAGCTGCGTCTTCAGAAGCAGATAAGCGGGTAACGAGGACGCCTTTTTTCGAAAGTTCGATAGATCCTAGAGCCATAGTTATGGTGAACATTGCTGGCAGAGCAACGGGTATTGCGGAGACTAAGAGGACGAGCGAAAGTTCCAGCAAATCTAGGTAGCTGGTTTTTACAAGCAA
>CAYFFZ010000023.1:0-13615 GCA_964342655.1 uncultured Nitrososphaerales archaeon | reverse complement strand
CTTGATTTTGGCACCGAAAAGGTTGAAGTCGAGGGCTATGACCCGCAGAAAGCTTTAATCAAGTATTTGATGAAAAAGAGGAGATCTCTTCTGATGACAAAGGACAAAGAAAAGGTTGAAAGGCTATGGAAGGCTGTGCCGTCTGAGGCAACAGTAAGCTCAGCGAGATCCGTTAAAAAGTACAGGATAATTTGGAAAGAAAAAGGCGAAGGTGAGTTCGAGGGGGCCAGGTACGTATTTTATCTGGAAGAAGCTTAATCTTCTGCAATTAATTGCTTAGAATAAGCGATATATCTAAATATTAAAACAGAAGAGATAGCCTTATGGAATACAAGTGGACAGTGCTAACCAACACAACACTGGGCATCATAATGTCCTCGATGAACATGTATATAGTTCTGATATCTCTGCCTACAATATTTAGGGGGCTAAACATAAATCCTTTCCTTCCGGGAGAATTCATATACCTCTTATGGATACTTATGGGATACAGCATAGTGCTGGCTTCTGTCCTAGTTACTTTTGGGAGAATTTCAGACAAATACGGCAGAGCTAGGGTCTACACCTATGGGTTTGTAATATTTACGATAGCTTCTATCCTTCTATCGGTTATCCCGAGCGGCACAGGAAACTTTGGCGCGCTGCTTCTCATAATTTTCCGTATGATACAGGCTTTGGGCGGGGGCTTTCTCATGGTAAACAGCTCTGCTTTGCTTACCGATGCTTTTCCCATAAACGAGAGAGGTAAGGCTCTTGGTCTGAATCAGGTTTCCATGGTAATCGGCTCGTTTTTGGGGCTTATACTGGGAGGCCTCTTGGCTGGCTACGACTGGCACCTGATCTTCGTTGTTAACGTTCCTTTTGCTGTAGCTGGAATGATCTGGTCAATCTTTAAGCTCAGAAGAACCAAAGGCGCAGAAAACATATCTTTAGACATATTTGGTAACATAACCCTTGCCTTAGCGCTCATAATAATTTCCCTAGGTCTCACATACGCGCTTATGCCGTACGGGAACTCGCAGCTGGGATGGGGGAACCCATGGGTTCAGGCCTCTTTTCCGATAGGGATTATCTTTCTTATTTTGTTCGTTTACTATGAAAGGAAGGCGAGGGATCCGCTCTTCAAGCTTTCCCTGTTTAAGGTCAGGCCATTTTCTTATGGCGTTCTTGCCCTGTTTCTGAACGCTCTTGCAAGGGGTGCCATAATGTTTCTCGTAGCTATATGGCTGCAGGGAATCTACCTGCCCTTGCACGGGATAAGCTACACGCAGACTCCTTTCTGGGCTGGAGTATATATGCTGTCGATGATGATAGGCACAGTGATAATGGGTCCGATAGGAGGAATGCTTACTGACAGGTACGGAGCAAGAATTTTCGCAACATTGGGCATGATCATTGTTGCGCTATCGCTTTTTGCTTTGACTTTACTGCCTTACAATTTTAACCTCATAGAATTTGAAGCTATACTATTTGTAAACGGTCTCGGCAACGGGCTCTTTTCTGCGCCTAACACCACAGCCATACTTAACAGCCTACCATCAAGGGACAGAGGAACGGGAAACGGGATGAGACAGACCTTTAACAACATAGGCTCGACGATCAGCATGGCTTTATTCTTCACAATAACCATAAGCTTCTTTGTAGCGGATCTGCCAAATGAAATAGTGGCCTTCGGTACTGAATACGGTCTGCCCATTTCTCTCATATCGTTCTTAAAAAACATACCAGCAAGCGGTCTCCTTTTTGCGGCGTTTCTTGGCATAGATCCTTCATCGGCCATGCCCCAGAGCGTAGCAAAAATCCTTCCGAAAAGCGTTTTAAGCCTGATAGATTCTGAAAGTTTTCTGCCGAGCTTGCTGGGGCCGGCTTTCATAAACGCGCTAAGGGTTTCACTATACATATCCGTAACCTTAGTACTCATAGGCTCCATATTTTCATACATGAGGGGAGGAAGGTACGTATATGAAGAGGAAATGAAAAATAGCGTTAAAGATAGTAAATAACATATTATTTATAAGTTGATGCTAGAAAGATTTTTGCGTGTCGAGACTGCAGAAGCCTAGGTACAAGCTTAAGATGAGCATCAGGGCAAGGGTTTTCCTTGATACGCTGTTTCTTCACCCATATTCTGTATTCAAGCACATCTGGAAGCAGCTTTTAGTTTTGTCCTCTATGATAGGTTTCGGCGCCTATGTTTTTTATTATTTTCAAAAGTTAGACCCTGTTTCAGCGCTGCTTGCCTCAGTATCGACTATTTCAACAATAGGGCTCTACGCACCTCCAATAACCGAGATACCCGTTATCGAGAAGTTTTTGCTCATAGGCATAATACTCACGAGCGTCGGGTCCGCGGCTTCCCTTGTCCAAGGGGTCGTTAACAGTGTGGTTAAAACTGACCTCTGGCTTGACGAGGTGCAGAAGAGCAAGGTCAAGTACATGAAGGGTCACATAATAATCCTCGGCTACACGCACATAGGCAGATACGTTGCGGAAAGGCTCATAAATTCTAAAAGGGACTTCTGCGTAATAACCAGACAAAAAGAAAACGTTATTGAGCTGCAGAGGCTCGGCATACCCTACATAGTTTCTGACCTTTCATCACCGATAGATGCCCTCAGCGACGCGAACGTACAGAACGCAAGCTCTATAGTTTTAACTCTAGAGAGCGATGAGATGAACATGCTTTACGCCCTTACAGCAATGCACCTCAACCCCAAGATAAAGACTATAGCAATAAACAACTCCGAACAGATGTACGACGGGCTAAAAAAAGCAGGGATTGACGTCGTTGTGCCAATTTACAGGATGATAGGAAGCATAATAGCTTCTGCAACGGTTACAGAAAGCGTCATCGGCGTTATAGCTGACAGTTCCAGGAAGCTTTCAGGTATGGAAATGGTTGAAATAGATGTAAAGGAATGCTCTAAGATAAAGGGGAAGAAGATAAAGGAGCTTCCTTTTGACTATATAGTTTTGATGAGAGAAGGGAAGCCGGTAAAGTACCTGAACCCTGAAGAGGAAATAAAAGAAGGCGACAGGCTGCTCTCTCTGGTTAAATTTGACCAGCTAATGGAAGTCGAGGAGCTCATAGAGTGTAAGGAAAAGGGCTGATTTTTCAGCAACAGTTTATATTTCAGTTTTTAAAAATATTAAAACGTTGGATAAAGGTTCAGCTCATTCAAGGTTAGTAAAAGAGATAGAAGAGGAAACCAACGAGCTGATAGAAAGGTTTAGCGAGAGGATAATGGAAGTTAAGAATTTTTCTGGAATCACTGACAAAATCATCAAAGGCCTTGAAGATAAAAGCGCTGTTCAAACAGCGTTTTCTTACTTTGGTTCGGGCGAACATAAGGCGTTTGGCATAGACGGTTCGATGGATTATGATGAAAGGCTAGAAACCCTTATATTTTATGTAAATTCTGCCGCTTATTCATGTCCGTTTTCCGTTACAAGCGAAGGTATAAAGTTCGACATAAGAAAGGCCAGAAGAGAGGAAGGGCTTTCTTCTTATGCCGCAATACCCCTCTGGTTAGAGGATCTAACTGAAGTTTACCAGGAAGCTGAAGCTTTTTCCGACTTCGAGCTCCAGGCATCTATTGAAAGGATACCCTACTCTATGATGACCATGGCCGAGCTATGGACAGCTTACATGGTCTTGCAGAGTTCAAGAAAAGGAATAATCTTTATGGACAGGCCTCTCTCAGGAACTTTTGCAACTTCGCTCAAAGACCTCAGGGTAACCTTAAAGTCAGAAAACCCAAACCTAACTAAGGTAAGATCCCCTGAAGGTTTTGCAAAAAAGCTCGACCTTGCATTGGCTTCTGTGCTTGGTTCTGGCAACGCCCCTGTGCCGCGCCGTTTCCCATATTTAACGTATTCTGCCATAAGGGTTCTTATCGAACTCGGAGAGAGTTCTTTTGACGAAGTGGGGAAAAGGCTTGGCTTGAGTGATCATGATGCAGAAAAGCTAAAGAAATCTCTTTTAGAGATGGACAAAAAATACAACGGCGAACTGTTAGATGCTGCAGAACTCGGTAAAATAAAGCTGAGGGATGACGTAAAGGATTACTGGAAAAGGGTTACTGGCGTTGTAAGTTATGTTACAGCTAAAGCCTTTGAAGGAAACGAACACCCTTTGAGAATAGACAAGGACAACTGGTTATCTGTATACGATTTAGGGGCCATCAACGTTTATTTAATATACATGATTTACGATAAGTCTTTAGAGAACAGGAACCTGATAATTGGCATAACCAAAGACACGTCAGCCTCTGAGTTTTCAAGGTCTTTGCTTCCTATGGTCTTAAAAAACGATAAAAGAGTTTTGAAGCTAAAAAATGATAAGGCCTTTCTAACTGTTCTATCTGCGGTTCATTATGACAGAGTGAAGACGCCGTGGAGGACTTTATCTTACGATTATGGCTTTTCATACATTACAATGTATCAGGATAAGTTTGTTGCCTCCAAGAAATCCGTCGGAAGGACAGGGCTTTTTGCTAAAGCTTACTTTCAGCTCAGAACATTCTCAAGAGATAAAATGATGAGATCGCCCGTTTTTTCATATGACAGGTTTATAGATCCCGCTTATGATGGTCAATCTTTCAGCGAGCTCGATGTGGATGTTAAGGGTAAAAATGTTAAGGTTGAAATGTACGTTGAAAATGGGCTGAACGCCCTTGATAACATGATCCTTAAGATCCTCTCCGTTTCCGATAATCCAGAGATCCTTGAAGCTTATGGCCACAATCACCTCCTTTTCTTAGCGGATAAAAAGGTAAAACAAGAAATAAACACGGTTAAATGGTCATTAAGGGGCGTTGCCGATTTAAAGCTTGATTCTTATGCAAGAAAGGAAAAAATATTTATGATATCGAGAAGATTTAGAGATATAAGGTCTGAAAGCGAAAGGATAAGAGAAGAAGGGGCGAAGGAGTTTGGAAAAGTTGAAAGTTTTTGACGATATTAACGGCAAGTTCGAAGCTAGGCTTAGGGAACAGAGGGAAAGGGTAACCTCAACAAGAGGAAGAGAAGGGGAAATAACTGTTTCATCTCAGGTAGCGCTTCTGGAAGTTAAGTTCAGCGATGAAGTTTTTGAAAAGCTTCAGGAACCTCAGTTCGTTGCCGTTGAAAAGAAGGGGAACCAGTACCTTATATATGAAATAGCTAGCATAAAACCCCTGCACTATCAGATGGTCGGGATGGACGAGAGGATACCCAGAGACATAAGGTGGGAGATGATGGAAAGCGTTTACGAAAGCTGGAAAGAAAGCAATGAAACGTGGATAAACGTTTGGGCAGTCCCGACCAAGTACAGGATGACAGTATACGATGATAACATCGAGTTTGTAAAAGATAACTCTATCCCGCTGCCCGGCTCAAGGGTCTTCCTTCTTTCCCGGGAATCGGTTGAAAGGTTTTTAAGCATGGATGACGGGGTTGCCATAGGGAAGCTTCTGGGCTTTGAGCTTGACCTTAAAGTTAACTTAAACTCGATGGTTAAGTACCATATGGGTGCTTTTGGCTTTACAGGCTCAGGCAAATCAAACCTTTTATCTTACCTCATAAGGAAATCGCTTGAAGCGGATAAAGACCTTAAAGCCATAGTGTTCGACATAGCTGGCGAATACGGAATACACCTTTTGGATGAACTCATTAATGAAGGGGAAATGTTCTCTACAGAAAAGTTAAACGATACAGAAACCTTTCTGGATTCGCAGGTACTGCCGGACACCTTAGAAGAGAAGATCTCTATCGAGGAACTAAAAAGGCATGTTAACGCATTTCTGAGCAGCAAAACAGTTAAGCTTGTTTCTACCCTTAAACCTCCGACGACAACCTTGAGACAGCTGTATGAAATGCTTCAGCAGGAGCTCAAAGCCGGAACGGGAAGGAGAGAGCTCGAAAGGTTATTGGGGTTAATTACTAGCAAAGGATATGCTGAGGAAACAGACGTTACTGCTTTAAAAGATGAAGATAAGGCTGAGCTGATAGACATCCTGACATCCCTTATGAATTACGTCAGCGAAAAGTCTAATGTATACAAATCGATGCAAAGCCTGAGCGAATACCTAAACAGCTCAGCGGCCAAGGAAAAAAAGGAAGCCATGGCTGTAAACCCTGAAGACCTTGCCGACTACGTTTTGAGTGAAAATTCAAAGAGGCTAACCGTCGTTTACGTGCCTGATCCAGAAAAGGCAAGGGCAATAGCTTCAGCATTTATAGATCGTTTGCTTTATTTGAAAAAAACCTCAGGCAGCAGGAAAAAGATACTGGTAGTTCTTGATGAAGCTCAAGAGTTCATACCAGACAAAACTTCAAGGGACGACTATTCAGATGTTTCGAACAAATCAGTTGAAGCTCTTCTGAGACAGGGAAGGAAGTACAGGGCGCATTGCTGGCTCAGCACTCAGAGGCTCGCTCACCTTAACACAAACGCAGTTCAGCAGCTTCACAGTTATTTTGTGAGCACTTTGCCCAGGCTTTATGACCGGCTCGTCATAGCTGACGCGTTTTCTCTTAACACAGACATTATTGAGAGGACAACAGAGCTCGAAACGGGCCAGTGGTTGTTTGTGTCCTATAAAGCAACAAGACAGAAGAACGTTCCGGTTTTCATACAGGCACCGAACAACGAAGAAATACTTGTTGAAAACCTAAGAAAGATGAATAGTTAAAGACGGCAAACCCCTCTTTAGCATTTAATATAAACAATAGATTCATGCGGGGGGTGGGATTCGAACCCACGAAGGCCTACGCCAGCGGATCTTAAGTCCGCCCCCATCGACCTGGCTAGGGGACCCCCGCTTTTCAGCAATTGTTTTATAGATTTAGTTTTTAAATTTTCTGCAACATCAGTATGCTTGGTCCTTTATGTACTTGAGCTGTATGTAGTCCAGAAGGTCTTCAGGAGAGTAGCTCTTTCCAAAAGATCTAACAAGCAGGTCCTTTGGCGAAAGAGCAGAACCGTACTGATGCACGTTTTCCTTTAAGAACTCCTTTATTTCGTTAAAAGATTTGCTTCTTACCAGCTCGTGGATTCTGCGTTTATTGTTAAGCTTCTTCATCATCATCGAAGCAACTATGTTTCCCAGCGTATATGTGGGGAAGTAACCAAAAGTTCCGTGGGCCCAGTGCACATCCTGTAGAGCGCCTTCTGATATATCCTTAGGCTTTATTCCGAGCAGATCCTCCATCATTTTATCCCACATTTCTGGAACATCTTCTGGTTTAAGTTCCCTTTCTATGAGCATCTGTTCGATCTCAAATCTAAGAGCTATGTGGACGTTGTAAGTAACTTCGTCAGCTTCGGTTCTTATTGGGCTCGGTTTAACCATTGCAAAATACCTGTAAACCTCTTCTGTTGAATACTTTGATGTAAAACCAAGATGCTTGTCTAGAACAGGCTTTACGACTTCTGTAAACGCAATCGTTCTTGATACAACGTTCTCCCAGAATCTGCTCTGGCCTTCATGAATGCCAAGGCTGACGCCGGTGCCTATAGGCGTCATGTCAAGCTCAGGATCTATCTGTAGCTCATACGTTGCGTGCCCAAACTCGTGCAGAACGCTGAAGAGAGATCTCTTAAAATCATAACCTTCGTACCTTGTGGTTATCCTGACGTCGTTTACACCCATGCTTATGGTAAATGGATGCGGGCTAACGTCCAACCTGGCCCTTTCCTCCGGGTATTCTATCATTTTTAAGACTTCTTCGTTCACAGCTTTCATCGATAAAGTTTCGTACTTTATGCTTTCCAGCTCATGCTGCCCATAGAATTTGCTGCCCCTTATCTTTTCTAAATAATTCTTCAATCCGGGCTTAAGCACGTCAAAAACAGCCTTAGCGTCCCTTGTCCTTAGCCCTTCCTCATACATGTCAAGCAGAGCATCATAGGGCTTTTCTTCGTAGCCCAGTTTTTCAGCTATCTGTATGTTCAAATCCACCAGCTTTTTCAGATATGGGAGAAACGGTTCAAACTTTTTCTGCGCTTTGGCGTTTTTCCAGACCTGAAAAGCTTCAGACGAAGTTTTTTGCAGCTCAAACAAAAGTTCAGGCGGTATCTTCTTCATCCTGTTTATTTCCCTTTCTAGAACCCTTATAGTGCCGGATTCCCAGAGGTTGAGGTCCTTCTGGTTTTTCCCCTTTTCTACCAGAGAGACGAAGTCATCTTTCAGTATGAGCTCCCTATAAAGCACGCTGAGTTCAGCCAAAGCTATAGACCTTTCAGAAACTCCTTTTTCCGGCATGTATATCTCTGAATCCCAGCTCAGGAGGCTGTTGGCATGATTTATAGCCCAGATCCTTCTGTATTTTTCAGTTATTTCTTTTATAACCGGATTTTGAAATTTGTCCATTACTTTTTATTGGTTTTTTGAGAATTTAACTGTTTTTTGGATGAAAGAAAGGTCAGACAATGCATTCATAATAGCTTTAAAAAATTTCTATTCTAACCAGTAATAGATGTCTATTCCTGAAACCTTTCTGGAAAAGGCCTGTTCATACGCCGCTTCATAAAGATCAGCCATCTCGTTTACCTTTTCAAACACCTCTCCTGCTTTTCCTTCTGATGTTTCTTTATAATAAACTACTTGGGAAAGTCCATCTTTATACTTTAGATACTTCCCTTTCACCTTTACGTTAGAGTTCATCAAAGCGGTTCCGGGCTTTATTATGGCCTCGAGGTCAAAAACGTAAACCCTTTTCTCTCCATCTTCCATTTCAATAAAAACTATAGCCTCTACGCTTCCTGCAAGGCTAAAAACCTTTTTGATTATATCCCTGTACCTTATACCTGGCCTTGGCTCCGGTAGCCTCGCAAGTCCTATAACTTTTTCGCTTTTCAAAGCATCCTTGAGTTCCTGTAAAAGCACGTCAGTGCTCTTATCAGATACTACAACCTGCATAGGTTCAAAGACGCATTTAGCCTTTTTAACGCTTTCTGTCCGAGTCTTTTAGTTAGACATTTGCCACATACAATTTTTATGTACGATATTCGGCATTGTTTTATTTTATTGTTTCGAAATACGTAAAAAATATATGTATTAGGATTCGAAATTTTTATCTTTTGCGGTTGTGTACTACTAAATATGCAGGGGACAAAGATAAAGGTTGAACCTCCCGGGGAGAAAGCAAAAAAGATAGTCGAAGAAACTCAAAAGTACCTTTCACCTTCTATTCAGAGGAACTACCCGTTTGTCATAAAACAGGGAAAGGGTGCCATACTTGAGGACGTTGACGGAAACAAGTACATAGATATGAACGCAGGAATAGCAGTTCTAGCTTTGGGAACGGCACCTGACCCAGTTATAAAGGCGATAGAAAATCAGGCCAGAAAGTTCATTCACTATTCTTATACTGACTTTTACTATGAGAACATAGTAACCCTTGCAAAAGAACTCATAAAAATTACCCCGGGTAAATTTGAAAAAAAAGTTTATTATGGCAATTCAGGAGCTGAGGCCGTTGAAGCCGCGATAAAGCTTACCAGGTATCACACAAAAAGGCCTAGGTTTCTTGCTTTTATCGGCGCTTTTCATGGAAGGACAATGGGAGCCGTAAGCCTTACCGCAAGCAAACCAGCTCAAGTGAGGGGCTTTTCGCCATTGCTTTCCGGCGTTGAACACGTGCCGTATCCTTACTGTTACAGGTGTCCATTTCGCATGTCATATCCGGAGTGCAACCTTTACTGTGTAGATTACATAAAGGAGAACCTTTTCCAGAAATATGTTCCTCCTGATGAAGTAGCGGCGGCTTTTATAGAACCGATACAGGGCGAAGGAGGTTACGTCGTTCCTCCAGATGGTTATTTTAAAAAGTTTTTCAGGCTCATGAAAGAGAACGGGATAATAGTTGTCGATGACGAAGTGCAGGCCGGTATGGGAAGAACAGGCAAATGGTTTGCCGTAGAACACTTCGGAGTCGAGCCGGACGTTATACTTATAGCTAAAGCCCTTGCATCGGGGCTGCCTCTTTCAGCTGTTGTATCGAGGGCTGAGCTCATGAGCTGGCCGCCCGGCAGCCACGCCACAACTTTTGGGGGAAACCCCGTTGCAGTAGAAGCAGCAATAGCAACGATCGAGACAATAAAGAAAATGCATCTTCTGGATAACGCTGAAAAAGTTGGGACATACATTATGAAGAGGTTAAAGGAGATCGAAGAAGAGCATGAGATAGTGGGCGATGTGAGGGGGAAAGGGCTCATGATAGGCGCTGAAATCGTGAAAGACAAAAGGTCAAAAGAGCCCAATCCAGCGGGCGCAAACAAAATAGTAGAATACAGCTGGAAGCACGGTGTTCTTCTGATAACTGCAGGGATCAGCACGCTCAGGTTTGCGCCCCCACTCATAATAACAGAAGATATTGCAGGAAAAGCGCTTGATATAATTGAAGAGGGGATAAAGGAGGCTGAAAAGAATTGAGAAAGGCAATTATAATGGGTGCAGCAGGAAGGGATTTTCACAATTTTAACGTCTTCTTCAGGGAAAACCCGGAGATAAAAGTTGTAGCGTTTACAGCAACTCAAATACCGTTTATCGAAAACAGGCTGTACCCGGCTTCTTTAGCAGGAAGGTATTATCCTGAAGGAATTCCTATCTATCCAGAAAAGGTGTTGCCTGAGCTTATAAAAAAATTTGACGTAGATGATGTTTACTTCTCGTACAGCGATGTTGATTTTGATACTATAATGACGCTTGCATCGTCAGCAATCGCAAGCGGCGCATCATTCCACTTATTAGGACCTAAAGACACGATGTTGAGATCTAAAAAGCCTGTGATAGCTGTTGCCGGTGGGAGAACAGGAGTTGGAAAGAGCACGATATCCAGGTTTGTTTACAAAACCCTCTCATCTGAAGGCTTTAGGGTTGGCGTTGTAAGGCATCCTATGCCTTACGGAGATCTGGAAAAAGAAGCCGTCCAAGTTTTTAAGACCATTGACGACCTTAAAGGGTTGACAATAGAAGAAGTTGAAGAATATGAGCCACACATTGAAAACGGGGCTACAGTGTATGCAGGGGTTGATTACGGGAAAATACTCGAGATTGCTGAAGCGAATTCAGACGTCATCCTATGGGACGGAGGAAACAACGATATGCCTTTCTATAAACCAGATTTTATGATAACCGTTGTTGACCCCACAAGAGAGAACAGCGTAAAAGGGTCTTTCCCTGGTGAAGCCTGCGTCAGAATGGCCGACGCTATAGTTATAAACAAGGCCAACTTGGTCGAGAAGAAGAAGATAGAAGAATTTAAGGAAAAAGTCCGAGAGCTAAACGGAAAAGCAAAGATATTTGTAACCGATTCTGTACCGTTCTTGACAAAAGATATAGATATGAAAGGAAAAAAGGTTCTAGCCGTTGAAGATGGACCAACTGTAACGCACGGAGGTTTAAGCGAAGGTGTCGCCGCAAGGGTTTCTTTACAAAAAGGGGCAGAATTAGTAGATCCAAGACCATACGCTGTGGGGAGCATAGCTGAGGCTTATAAAAAGTACCCGCACATGGGGAAGATACTTCCAGCGCTCGGTTACAGCGAGCTTCAATTAAAGGAACTGGAAGAAACTATAAACAGCGTTCCAGCAGACATTGTGGTACTGGGAACTCCCGCTAACCTGTCCTTGTTTATAAACATTAACAAACCGATAGCTTTCGTAAGGTATGAGGCAGTGGAAAAAGAAGGCAAGCTTTCAGAAGAAATTTTGAGAGTTGTCAGGTCTTTAAATCGCTGACTTTTTCAAAGGTCGTTCTTAAATTTTGATTTTATAAAAAAGAATATTTTACTGTAAAATAGCGTTTAAATTCCAAGAACATTTTTGAGAAGGGCTATCCTTATGAACATGCCGTTTTTTGCCTGTTCAAAGTACTTTGCCTGAGGCAGCTCATCTACATCCGGTGTGAGCTCATCCACGCGCGGTAGCGGGTGCAGAATGTACGGTATTTTCTTAAGCTTCATCAGCATATCCTTTGTTATCTTATAACTTCCTTTTAATTTCTCATATTCCGAAGGATCTGAAAACCTTTCTTTCTGTATTCTGGTAACGTAAAGAGCATCTACTTTGTCGGCTACATCTTCAACTCTTTCAGCAAACTCATAATCTACGTTTTTTATTTCTCTAAGAACATCATCCCTTACTTTTAAAGATGGAGGTGAAACATAATACAGTTTTATGTCTTTGAACTTGTCCAGCATGATCGAAAGGCTTTTTACAGTCCTGCCGTACTTTAGATCACCCATTATTGCTATCTTAAGCCCGTCAATATGACCGAAAATCCTGTAAAGCGTATAAACATCTGTCATTGCCTGAGTTGGGTGTTCGTTTATGCCATCTCCCGCATTTATCAACGCGGCTTTGCATATCTTGGCAGCTTTTTCAGCGTTACCAGCAACGCTCTGTCTTAAAATTATAACGTCCGGTTCATAGCCGTCAACCATAGTCATAGTGTCCTCAAAAGTTTCTCCTTTCTGTATGCTTGAAATTTCAGTGGCGCCAAAGTCAAGGACTTTTATGCCAAGGTACGTTCCTGCAAACTGGAAGCTAAGCCTAGTTCTTGTGCTTGGTTCAAGAAAAACAGTGATCGCAGTTTTATCCTCTGCTTTAAAAAGCGGTTTTCTGAACTTTAAGATGTTCCTATAAGTTTCCGCTTCTCCTATCAGAAATTCAACTTCCTCCCTAGAAAGATCTTTGGCTGAAATTATATCTCTTCCTTTTAAGCTCATATTCAAATTACCGTTGAATTACCCGATTAAAAATTTATACATTAAAATGCGCCTCTTTTCTTAAGGATTTCAAAAACGCAATGCTATCTATCAGCCTATTTCTAACAGTTGCAGTTTACTTTATATAACTTGCTCTGGCCCTGTTAAGAACTTTACGGGTTCTAATCTCCACCTCATTCCAAAGCGTATTAGTAAAGAATAACGAAGCTGGTTAAATAATTGATTAAAGTAAGGATTAAAGTGTGGACCGCTTCTGTTAATGTTATGAAGCGAGATCTAAATAAAAGTACTTAATTTAATGCTTAAGCTGTTCTTCACGTTCTACAACTGGTTCAGATTCCATAAAGGGATAAAAAGAATACCTGCTTTAGTAGGTGAAATTAAGAGGTGAGCTCATTTGAGCAGCATCGCAAAAAGTAATAAATATTATATATTAAAAACTCAATTTAAATAATAATGAATTATGCGGTTGTCAAAGTAGGTTTAATGGGGCTGGGAGAAGTATCCTTTATGCATGAAGCGGGTTATAACGATGAGCCCCGCGCAAAGATTATAGCTATATGTGATAAGGACGAAGAATTAGCTAAATCAAGGGCTGAACCTTACAATGCAAAATACTACACGGATTGCGACGAGCTAATTAAAGATAAAGATGTCCAAGCGGTCGACGTTATGCTTCCTCATAAACTTCACTACCCTATAGCAAAAAGGGCTCTGCTTGCTGGAAAGCATGTCCTTGTAGAAAAACCTATGAGCATGAAGTATAAGGAAGCGATAGACCTTATTCAAACTGCTAAATCTGTGAAGGTAAAGTTAGCGGTTGCAGAAAACACCAGATACGTACAACTTTATCAACAAGCCTTAAGCGTTTTACAGGAAAATAGACTGGGCAAAATATGGC
>CAYFFZ010000022.1:0-17806 GCA_964342655.1 uncultured Nitrososphaerales archaeon | reverse complement strand
CTCCGGCTTAGAGGGCCGGCGCTCTGTCCAAGCTGAGCTACGGGATCAAAAAATAATAAAAAAAGGTATTTTTAACTCTTTACTCTTTATTTGTTTTCTTTGCTGTAATTTTTAGTTTAACCCTAATTCTGGAAACTTTGACTTCTGAAGGCCCAGTTCTTCCTGCAGCGTCCTAATCCTGTTTGCGTATTCTAGCATTTTCTGTTTGTCTCCCTGAACTTTTGCTATCTTGTAAGCTTTCCATGCTTTTTTCAAGGCTCCCCATGTTTGTCCCTTTGTATATTTATCGCTCATTTTTCTTTCATCTATATTTAAAAAATTGTAAAATAAAAACTTTTCGTATGAGAATCAAATAAGATAATTTTTCTCAAAATCTTCTAGTATTTTTAACAGATTTGTACCTCCGGCGTTACTCTTGAAACCGAAAGCGTTGATAAGTTTTACACTGCCATAAGATCCTTTATCGTTTTCGTATTTTAAAGCCCTTATTACGTCAACGATAACATTGTATGCGTTTGGACCGTCTCTCGTTTTGTATTCAGCATCGATATAGAACTTTTCATTAAAGGGGCCGAGCACTTCTACATAAAAATGACTCACCCTGTAGTCGTTGAGAAAAGGCACGTAATCTGTGGTTCCTGTAACGACTTCTGAAGCTTCATCTTCTCTTTTTATAGCTGAGCTCTTTATTTTTTTCTTGTGCTCCCTTATCCTTTCATCCATCGTGTTAAGAGTCTCAAATGAACCTCCTACGTCAAGCTGGTAAGATTTAACCCACGTACTTCCGAATTGTTTGAAAGCGAGCATAAGTATCCTGTGCAGCCATGTACCTCCAAGCTGGCTTTGCAAGTCGTCCCCTGCAACTAGAAGCTTTTTATGAGTAAATTCTTTGATTATTTCTTCGTTATGAGCTATGAGGGCCGGTGTAGCATTAACAAAAGAAGAACTGGCTTCAGCTGACGCTTTGGCAAGAAACTCGCTTGCCCTCTGCTGACCGGAATTTATAAGGTTTATTACTTGATCAGCATCCAGGTTCTTAATTTTATTCATAAAAGTAGGCTCATCGGTTTTAACCAACTCTAGATTCGTCCCCATTTCTCTGCTTATTTCTTCAGGATAGAATATAGATGGTTCAATTACAACTTCAGGCCCTGTTTTGTAAATTTCTCGAGCGCTTTTACCTACTTTTTTCTTGTCGACGTCGAAAAGGCCGACGACTTCTATGTCCTTAACCTTATAGCCTCCAACGCTTTCATGCCATGGTTTTACGTTTTGATATATTCCTTTTATTAAATGTTCTGCGACATTTCCTGCTCCGACCAGCGCAACCTTAATGTTGCCGTGCATGGATATGATATAAAAGAGTGTGCTTTTATATTTAGCGAAACAGGATTATTCTTTTCTCTCGAATATTTTTGCTAAAAGGAATATGCATGCATAATTTCGTAATTAGAAAATCTAAAATCAGAGTTCAAAAGATGAAATTTTTTAATTATTTGGCAAAAGGTTTAAATTATAACGAAAAGCAATTTTTAGGAGGTGGTTTATTTGTTTCAGATATTAACGCTTGAGGACGTTGTGCGTATACCTCCCTCCGATTTCGATAAAGATATTAATGAAATAGCTATAAAACAGTTAAGAGAAAAGTATGAAAGCACCGTAACAAAAGATTATGGATTTTTGATAAAGATACTTTCTGCTAATGCAGAAAAGATAGGGAAAATTTTACACGGCGATGGAGGGAAGTATCACAGGGTCCAATTCGACGTTTTATCGTTTTATCCGGTGTTGGGAGAGCTCATAGAAGGAGAAGTGGTTGAAATAACCGATTTCGGGGCTTTCGTTAAGATTGGGCCTGCTGATGCGCTTTTGCACATAAGCCAGGTTATGGACGATTATGTAACAGTCGATTTAAAGGGAGGCATGATTATAGGGCAAAACACTAAGAGGCAGCTTAAAGTAGGGAGCAGAGTTAGGGCAAAGATAATAGCGGTAAGCATAGGTACGGGCATAAGCATGGCGAAAATCGGCATAACGTGCCGTCAACCGATGCTTGGAGCCCTTGAATGGATAGAAGAAGAAATAAAGAAAATAACCGCCCAGCAGAATCAACAGGGGTAATAGAAAATGCCATCTGAAAAAGCTTGCAGAAAATGTCATTTTATAACAAAAGAAAGCGTTTGCCCTGTTTGCGGTTCAAAGGATTTATCTATAAATTGGTCAGGCGAGATAATTGTGCTTGATGTAGAAAAATCAGAAGTGGCCAAGCTTTTAGGTATAAAAGTTCCAGGAAGGTACGCGATAAGCGTTGTATGAGCTTACTGAAGAGCTAAGGGAAGAACTGAAAAAGCCTCTTGGATTACTGATAAGAGCAGGCAGTGAAATTGATTATATAAAAAACAACCTGATAGAAAAGCTTGTTATAACTGTAGGTGACAGAACAACAGAGTCGTTTATTTTAGCTGGCGGAAAACCCAAGGTCGAAATTGTTGACCTTAAAGAAAAAAGATCAACAAGAGAAAAAACTTTAACAGCCGCTGAAACCATCATAAAGGTAAAGAATGATCCAGGAACAATATCCGAAGAATCGATAAAAGCCATAAAGAGTGCCATAAGATCCAAAAAAAGAGTTAGAATCGAGATAGAAGGCGAGGAAGATCTGCTAGGAATACCAGCGATAATTTATGCTCCGAAAGGCAGCTATGTACTTTATGGGCAGCCTAACGAAGGTCTGGTTGTTGTAAAAGTAGGGGACGATGTTAAGAACAAGGCCAGCGAGATTCTATCTTCGATGAAGAAGGTTAAGAATTAGAAATAATGACCAGAAATTGTAAACTGCGATAATAATGTTTTAAAATAGCTTTTCATTTAAGTTATGAGGTTGCCAAAATATAAGTGCGAAAACTGCGGATATGAGGAAAGTCTAGATAAGAATATGTACTTTTGTCCAAAATGCGGCGACCCGCTTACGATCGTTTATGAAGAAAATGAATTACAAGAAGCAGTTTTTAAAGGTAAAGGCGTTTGGAGGTATAAAAACGTTTTACCAATAAATTCAGAAAAACCCGTTACGTTAAACGAAGGTGGTACGCCATTACATGAGAGCGTTAAGCTGTATAAAGAAATAGGGGTAAAGGAGCTTAGGATCAAAAACGAAGGTCTTAATCCTACAGGAAGCTTTAAAGACAGAGGTATGACCGTGGGGGTTACGAAGGCTGTTGAACTTGGGGCGCGTTCTGTCATATGCGCTTCAACCGGGAATACAGCCGCAAGCCTGTCAGCTTACGCTGCTCGTGCTGGAATAAAATCTTTCGTAGTAGTTCCCGAGGGGGCAGTTGCTCTCGGTAAACTGGCCCAAGCTAGAGCGGCTGGTGCGAAAATAGTTAAAGTACGCGGTAATTTTGATTATGCGCTTAAGATGGTAAGATCCCTTGCAGCTACAACTAACGAAACATACCTCCTTAATTCTGTAAACCCATTTAGAATAGAGGGACAGAAAACCTTAGCATACGAAATAATAGAAGAATACGGTGTTCCAGATTGGATATTTATACCTGTCGGCAATGCTGGGAACATTACAGCTCTTTGGAAAGGATTAAAAGAAATGAAAAGCATTGGCCTGATTGAAAGGTTGCCAAAACTTGCAGGTGTACAGGCTGAGGGCGCTTCCCCAATATACAGGGCATTTGCAGAACAAAAGGACGAAATTACACCGGTACAGAACCCTCAAACGATTGCTACGGCAATAAAAATAGGCAACCCTGCAAGCTGGAGAAGAGCGATGCGCGCCGTTAAGGAATCGGGGGGAGTCATGCTTAGCGTGAGCGACGAAGAAATTCTTGAATATCAGAAAAAACTTTCATCTAAAGAAGGAATATTTGTTGAACCAGCAAGCGCAGCTTCAATAGCAGGTCTAGCGAAGGCTGCTTTGCAAAATTTAGTTGGTAAAAATGATAGGGTGGTTGCCGTGGTTACTGGAAATGGACTAAAGGATCCCGATTCATTGATGAAGATAAATGCCGAAGAAGTAACCATAGACGCTGATATGGAAGCGCTGAAACAAGTGATTAGAGGATGAGAATCGGGATCGTAGGTTATGGTTCCGTAGGTAAAGCTCTTCACAAGCTTATTTATGAAAGGGCATGGGATTTTAAAAACAAATACGGACTTGTACTTCAGGTGGTTTTCGTATGCGATAGGTCAGGATGCGTTTACAAAGATGACGGTATAAACCCTCCAGAAACATTGAGCATCAAAGATGCCGGCAAAACATTTTCATCATTTTTTAAGGTACAGCCAGTTCTTGAAACAATAAAAAAAGGTCTCGTAGATGTAGCCGTTGAATGCACCTCTGCAAATTTTATTGATGCAGAGCCAGCATTTACTCATATAATGGAAGCCCTTAAGAGTGGATCCAACGTGATAACAACAAACAAAGGACCTATGGCTCTTTATATGCCCACAATATTAGAAGAAGCGGAGTCAAGAGGGCTTGTAGTTCTTTACAGTGGGACAGTTGGAGGAGGAACGCCTTTTATTTATTTTGCAGACAATGCGCTCAAAGGTAACAGGATTCTTTCCTTTAGAGGCATACTGAACGGAACGTCAAATTTTGTTCTTTCAAAAGTTATAAACGAGGGTTCCAGCATAGAAGAGGCTATTTCAGAAGCAAAGAGGCTGGGAATTGCTGAGGCAGACCCAACTTTAGACTTGAATGGAACCGACAGCGCCGCGAAGCTCGTGATACTGTTAAACCACGTCTTCGAAGATAAGTACACGCTAAAAGACATAGAAATAAGCGGAATTGAAAAAGGAATACCCAAAGTAGATTCTCTGCACACGGTAAAGCTGATAGCCAGCTCAACTCCCAGGCCAAGAGTTTCCTTGGAAGTGATTTCAAGGGAAGACCCTCTTAACATTGACGGAACGTACAACGCTATCGAGTTTACGGTAGAAGAGCTGGGCAGCGTTTATCTAATAGGAAAAGGCGCAGGTGGAAGGGAAACCGCTGGAGCTGTAATGAGAGATCTTGTTGAGCTAAAGAACAGATTACAGATTCAGTATTTCAGGAAAAGCTACTCACGCATGCTTTAAAAATTCCATTAAATGGGTTCGATCTTTTTGTTGCTAAAAAGATCGAAATGATTATTATTAATAAAGGGACATAAAATAAAATTATGGGAAGGCCTGCGCTGATAATAGTAGATATGCTCGAAGAATTTGTAAACGGCAGGCTTTCTACTCCAGAAGCGAGATCAACAGTAAATCCAGCTAAAAAGGTGTTAGAAGAATTTAGGAAAAGAGGCTATGACATTTTTTACGTCAATGATTCTCACTTTGAAACGGACTTTGAAATTAAGGTCTGGGGGCCTCATGCTTTACATTATTCAAAAGACTCGCAAGTTATAGAAGAGCTCAAGCCTTTACAAAAAGATTATGTACTCGAAAAACATGTTTACTCAGGATTCTTCGGGACGCCTTTGGATTATTTATTGAGATCAAAAGGCGTAGACACCATTTTTCTTATTGGTCTAGATGCCGACATATGCGTTAGGCATACAGCAGCTGATGCATTTTACAGGGGATACAAATTATACATAGTAGAAGATGCAGTTGCCGCATACTTAGATAAAAACTGGAAAGAATATTTTAAAAGAGTTTATGGAGCAAATATAATAAAAAGTGAAGAAGTTGGATCTCTGTTAGACAAAAACTGGGGCAAACTTTGAAGCCTTATCATTTTTAATTAACGAAGCTATTTTTCAATAAAGGCGTATCAAAAGATTTTTCAAAATGAAAACTTTTAATTTCCATGAAAAATATATATTGTCATGCAGCATCAGGTAAAAGATTTAGGTCTTAAGGATACAGGAAAGAAAAAGATAGAATGGGCATCGCAACGCATGTACGTACTCAATGAACTGGTTAGACAGTATGAAAACGAACAACCATTTAAGGGAGTTAGGGTAGGGATTAGCCTTCATTTGGAAGCCAAGACCGCATACCTTGCCATGGCTTTCAAAAAATTAGGAGCTGAAGTAAGCATAACAAGCAGCAACCCTATTACTGCTCAGGACGATGTTGCAGCGGCATTAACAGATTACATCGATCATGTTTATGCGTGGAGAGGAGAAACCCCAGAGGAATACGAGCTCAATCATAAGAGGATACTTGAATTAAAGCCAAACCTAATCATCGACGATGGAGCTGACCTCTCGATCATGGCTATAAAAAATGAGATGTACCACAGCATATTTGGTGTTTCTGAAGAAACAACAACAGGAGTAAGAAGGCTAAAAGCATTAGAAAAGGAAGGAATACTCAAGTTTCCAGCCGTAGCTGTTAACGATGCAAAGGGAAAGTACCTTTATGACAATAGATTTGGCAGCGGTCAAAGCGTAGTAGATGGTTTGATGAGGTCAACCAATTCTATGATAGGGGGTAAAGAGGCAGTTGTAGTTGGTTACGGATGGGTAGGCAAAGGCGTAGCAGAAAGGCTTAGGGGACTTGGTGCAAGGGTCACAGTTGTCGAAGCAGATCCTTTTAAGGCACTTGAAGCTTATTTTGATGGTTATAAGGTTACGAACATGGACGAAGCAGCGCGCTATGGCGATATATTTGTAACATGTACTGGAAATGTCAAAGTTATAACAGGCAAGCACATGCTTAACATGAAAGACGGCGTATTTCTCAGCAACGCGGGTCATTTTGATGTAGAAGTCGATATGGCCTGGTTAAGAGAAAACGCAAAATATTTGGGAGAAGCACGTCCGAATGTCTCAAGCTACCTACTGCCGAATGGTAAAAGAGTTTATGTTCTTGCTGAGGGGAGGCTTGTAAATCTCGGAGCAGCCGATGGACACCCAATAGAAATAATGGACCTTTCTTTCTCTTTACAGCTGCAGAGTGCGCTTTACCTTTCAGAAAACAGGGGAAAGCTTCAGAACAAAGTGTACAATGTGCCCGAAGAAGTAGATAAGAAAGTTGTTGAGACGTTCTTAAATTTGAACGGGATAAAGCTCGAAAAGTTGACGGAAGAACAAAAAGAGTATCTTGAAAGCTGGAGATAAAAAAGAAATAAACCTCACGGATTTAGAAAAGAAAATACTACTTCATATTTTAAAATATGGTCCCGATAATGCATGGTTAATGGCCAGAAGGCTACTTGGTATAAGCGGCTGGAGGCCCTCATACAGTGAAGATGAAATAGAGGCTGCATGTTTACACTTAGAGAGTTTAGGGCTCCTGCAAAAATACAACGGCTCTTTGAAATGGTTACCAACTTCATCGATTAAACCCTGGATAAAGTTTAAACAGAGAAACAGGGATAAAAAACCAAAGGGAATTTATTTTGACCTCACAAAAGAAGGGAAAAAATTAGCTAAGCATCTTAAGAATTCATAGACGATCAAAATAACGTTAAGAATGCTTAATCTGATATTTCTTATAATTTCTTTTTATTAAAAAGTAAACTTAATATTTATCCTAATTAAGGGTTAAGCGAAGAGATATGTCAGAAAAAAACCTAATCGTTATAGCTTTAGGAGGCAACGCTTTGCTTCAAAGGGGACAGAAGGGAACTTTTCAGGAGCAGTATGAAAACACCAAAATAACAGCTAAAAAGATAGCAGATCTTATTGAAAGGGGTTACAAAGTTGTAATAACTCACGGTAATGGTCCTCAGGTTGGTGCAACTTTGCTCAGACATGACGCAGGTCAAAAAGTCTATGGGGTTCCAGCATTTCCTATGGATGTAGCAGGAGCAGAAACTCAGGGTTTTATAGGTTATATGATCCAGCAGGCATTGAGAAATGAGCTAAAATCAAGGAAGATCGACAAATATGTGGTAACAATAGTAACAAGGACCATTGTTGATGAGAACGACCCGGCTTTTAAAAATCCGACAAAACCAGTCGGACCTTTCTATAAAAAAGAAGATGTAGATGAACTTAAGAAACAGTTCCCAGAGTGGGTTTTCAAAGAAGACTCAGGAAGAGGATGGAGGAGGGTCGTGCCGTCTCCCGATCCAAAACTGATAGCGGAAAGGTATGCTATAAAGACGCTTGTGGATTACGGTTTCGTCGTTGTAGCAAGCGGCGGCGGAGGGATACCCATAGTTGAGAAAGATGGTGTTGCTACAGGCGTCGAAGCTGTCATTGACAAAGACCTTGCTGGTCAGAGGCTTGCTACGCTAGTAGGAGCTAGCAAATTTGTGATAGCAACTGATGTTGATGGTGCGTACCTGAATTACGGAACTCCAAATCAGAAGAAGCTTGAAAGGGTTTCTGTTGAAGAAATGAAGAGGTACTATGCGGAAGGACACTTTAAGGAAGGTAGCATGGGACCAAAGGTACTTGCAGCTATAAGGTTCGTTGAAGCTGGCGGAGAAACTTCAACTATAGGGCATCTTTATGACTTAATAGAACTCGTGGAAGGTAAGAAAGGAACTACAGTTTATTCTTCAACCGGTTAATTCCTGAACTGCCTTATTTTTTTCTTCGTTTTTCTTGTCTTCTTCAATTATCTGATTTATTTTCCATTCTAAAGCTTTAACGAACTCTGAGTTATCCTCCTGTTTCAGAGGATTTCCGCATTCAGGGCAAACGAAAAAGTACTCAATGGCTTCTTCAAAAGTATACTTTTTACATGTAGGCGTTCCGCACCAGTAAAAAGTATGAGATTTTTCATAATCTAGCCGGCTTTGAAGTTTTTTAAGTATCATTTCTCTGGTCCTTTTTAAAAACACATCCACTTGATCCCTTTGAATTCTCCACCTGTAAACAAACCATCCTTTCTTGGGGTCTTTATCTCTTATTCCAGCTATCAAGCCCCTTTCATATAGGTCATAAAGAACTTTTCTTACCTTGTTTATCTTTAATCCGGTTGCGCTGGCTATTTCTTCATCTGTTGCATCAGGGTTATTTAGTATGGCCCTTGCAACTTTAATATAATCCTCGTCCCCAATCATAGCGGCTACCTTTACAAAGGTATCTTCGTATTCCAGCTTAACCATGACACTTTTAATAAAGTGTTAAATATAAAGTTTATAATAAAAACATGCTCAACATTATTGCTGGCAGTGGTTAAGTAACTTTGACTATTATTTTTTTAAAGAAATTTAAATTTCTATTAATCATAGTATGGTATCTTCAATTATCATAAGCTTTGATCCTCCGTTACCATTAAATAGACTTTTTGTTAGCGAAAGGTTTGTTAGGATTATACATGAGCTTAACATAGTTGAGAGATACTTTGACAACAAGATGGTCAAGGAGATGTTTGAATATTATGATAAAAACGCTTACCGGCCACTTGTTAGCGCTCTTTTAACAGCCACAAAATTAAACATGCCAGTCTACATATCAACAACCGGGGTTTTCCTTGAAATGGCGTCAAAATACGATCAGGAGCTTTTCAAACAGATATATGCCGCTTCATCTTCAGGAAAGCTCAAGGTATTGCCTAGTACGTTCTATGGTGGGCTTTATCCGTTATGTGAAAATTCTGGCGAAGAAATAGGCGAACAGTTAAAGCTAGTTTCAGATCTTATAGGTAAATATAACCTTAACAAAGCTCCCGTAGGCATAATGCCGTACCTTTTTTATAACGAATCAGTAGAAAAGGGCGCTAAATTAGCAGGCATCGAGACAGTCATTACTGAAGAGGTAAACGGGTTTACAGATCACAGGTTTGTATATACTAATGTATCCGGAGACCTTAAGATAGCTATAAGAAACAGAGAACTTTCTGAGGCTTTATCTTCGGGGTCTTTTGAAAATGTAAACAGTAAAGAAGGGATAATATATCTGAGCGCAGAAGAGTTAGCCTCAAAGGGCGAGAAATATGCTGAAATCGTAGGAAACTTGATCTATAATGGAGGACTGGATATTGTAGAGCTGCCTCCAACAAAAAACCCGACTACGGGGACACTTTATGCGCCTCAGAAACCCTATCTGTTTAACCTGTCATACAGCGATGGTTCTCCGCTTTGGTACAGGAGCAAAGCGCAGACAATGTTGATCGATAAAATGTGCGCCCTTTATACTTACGTAAAATGGTTGGGAGATCAGAAACTGTTACAGGTTTGGAGAATACTCATGCAAAGCGATCTTTTCTTTTCATTGATCGGTGAAAACACAAGGAGAGCGAAGTTAATAGCTGATCCAGATGAAGCTAAGATTGTTTATTCCTATATCTTGAGCGATTTTGAAGGGAAAATTGCAACAATGGTCTTAAAGAAAAAAGAAAAGGCATCGGAAACGGAAATAAGGTCAAAATTATAAGCAACGTTTAAACGTATAAAATAAAAAATAAAAATCATAATGGAAGAAAGTGAAAAATCTGACATCAGCAGGTTTATCAATATCGAGAAGCCTTATTTTCTCGTTCCGATCTTTGCAGTTATATCTTTTATACTTTTTTGGCTTGGGATCCTGTTTTTTTCATATTCAAAAATAGCAGAAATATACTGGTACGCCTTTTCGGTTATTTTGGCTTTAATCTTTACTTATTCTGTTTACTCTTCAGAATCTTTCAGGTCAATAAGAGTTTACGTGGGTTCAATTATCCTTTTTTATTCTTTGCTTATCTTTATCGGAACAATGCCCGGTTATTACATGGCAAAGCTTCTACCGGATGTTGTAAATCAGGCAGGTCAGACCATAACTGCTATCAGGACCGGTTACACTACAGTTTTTTCCATGTCAATAGCAATTTTTCTTAATAACGCTAAAATAGATATCGTTAGCTTTATTCCGTTTATCGGGCCTTTTGTGCTTGGCATAGCTATAATAAATACGAGCTCTGTCGTATGGGGGCTATCATTTTCAGAACTTTTTTCAAACAACCCTTACTGGTTTTTAGGTCCGTTTGCAGTTGTTATAGCCCCTGACACTTTTACTGAATTTAGTTCATACATTTTATCTATGATAGGTGGGCTGTACTTATTCAGAGCTCTTGCTTTTTCTGGATCTGAATCATCTGAACCGCGGGGAAAACTTTTAATCAAGGCTTTCTTGTATCTTGCTGCATCGCTCGCCTTGCTTTATGCATCTGCTGTCTTGGAAGCTTTCCTTATTATAAGATTTGGACTTTAGTCTGGGATTAATTTATTTAACTTTCTAGGTGCAGTTCGATATAAATTCAAACAGAATTCGTTAGGTTCATAAGCTAGTGTTATGAAGATATTTTAGGTGAAAAACCCAAAAGCCGTTCTCTACGGGTTCTCTACCGAAGGTATAACCCTAGTTAACAGCATCTTAAAAAATGAGTCTTTCATGATAGTAGATGAAAACACAAGATTCGCAAACCCCTATGAGAAAAATTCATCACGCCAATCGTACAGCAATGAAATAACTGATCTAATACCAGGGGACATGCAGATCAACAGCTCAAGTTATGTATTCTTTGGCCCTAAGTTAAAGATTGGTTCTGACTGGTCTTTTGTAACTTTCCATTTAAAGTATGTAGCAGGGAACCTGAAAAAGGGTCAGCACTTTATAAACTTGCTGCCTGTTGAGATTGGTAAAAACGAACAAATCATGGAAACCGTTGAAGCGGTTAGCGGGCTTAAAGCAGGGAAAGACTTCGGATACCATTATTTTCCTGTAGGAAGTGCTTCAATAATAGCGAGTTTATTTGAAGGTAAAAAGGAACCTTGGATGGGCCAAACTTTAGACCTTAATAAGGCAGAAGAAAAGTTTTTGCTGGACGCGCTTGATGCCTTTACAGAAAAATTTAGAAGAGTTTGGCTTAAAGGAAAGCAGCAGATTTTTTATTCCTATTATATTAAAGGTTATTATACGATCTCCCTTATTCCCGAAAGTTTTGGAAAAAATTCGCCAGTTAGCGGGCTATCAAAGGTTTATATGAAATCAGCAGAAGATTTTGCGGTTTACGTTCTTGAAAAGATAAAGGACAGAGTCAAAGAGCTCTCAATAAAACCAACAAAAGCCTCTGTATATCTTGTATGGGACGTTGACTCGTACGAATTATTAGGAGAATCAGAATATTTTAGAGCTAGACTGATTGAAAGACTTAATGAATTCTTTTCACAGACTAAGCTAGTCAGCATCGAGAGGCTTGAAAGCTATATACTAAACTATCAACTGTCAAAGGAAGAATTGCTTTTAGTCTGTGATGAGATTTTCGAAAACAGAATAAGAGACAAAGTAGATTCACAAAAAATAGTCAAGGCGACAATCTAGTTATCAATTTTGAAAATTAATGGAATTGGTAACTATTTATGGAAATCATGATAATTTTAATTTACGTTAGACCTTTAAAGTTCTTTTTATTTATTATAAACGCTTCCAGTAAAAACTTTTAAACCAGCCGGCTAAATAATAAAAGCATACTTTGAAAATAAGTCTGTTCAGAAAAAAGCAAAAAGAAGAGATGACGGAAGAGGAAGTCAAAAAAAAGTTAAACATGCTTAAGTTCCAAAAGGAGATTGTTTCTGATGCTCTTTTAAGGGTTTATACTATGAACGATCTAGATCCAGAAATAAAAGCCAATCTGATCGAACGATATAAAGAAGAATTAAAAAACATAAACAAGGAGATTTCAAAATTTTCAACGATTGTCGAATTTAAGGAGCTTCAATCGCTAAGGGATCAACTAATAAGCATAATCAATGAAAAAATAGCTGATATAGATAGGAGGCTGGAGGAACTTAAGAAAGAAATAGAAAAGAACAACGTGGAAGTTAAGGAAAGCAAAGAAGAGAAAAAAGAAGAAAAAGATGAGCTTGATACACTTTATGAACAGGTTAATTCAATACTCGAGAAGCTGGAAAAAATAGATTCTTAAAATTTTTTAAATAATTAAAACTATTAATTGATTATGAGCGTTAAGGCCGCTTTGCTTTGTGGAGGTACTGGATCTAGGTTAAGGCCTTTAACGTATTACTTCCAGAAGACAATGCTTCCGATAGGCACCTCTCAGAAACCAATACTTGAGTTCATAATTCGTTATCTTAAGTTTAATGGAATAGACAAAGTAACAATGCTCGTAGGCTATAAAGCGGAACAGATAGTAAACTATTTCAGGGACGGTTCGAACTTCGGTGTAGATGTGGATTATTCCTATGATAACGATGAGCTAAAAGGCAACGGAGGCGCACTTATAAACGCTTACAGAGCCGGCAAGTTTGATGGTTACGAGAACATCCTTATCTATTATTCAGACATATTAACTGATATGGATCTGAGAGGGCTTCTAAATTTTCATAAAGAAAAGAAATTTTCAGCTACTCTTGCTGTTTCAGATCACTACAAGCTACCAGTTGGTGTAGCTGAAATGAACGGAGACACGGTCGTATCTTTTAAGGAAAAGCCTTCTATAAACATAAACCCCACCATAGGCATACTTGAAATAAAAACTGAAGCAATAAAAAAATTCTCGCAAATGAAAGGAGAAATTGATATTATGGGAGACATGATATCTTCGCTTGTAAAAGAAAAAAGCGTGGGCGGATACATAACAAATTCTTTCTGGATAGACGTCGGCACCACCGAGACTTACGAGAAGCTCGACCACGAATTTATCGAAAAGATGTTCAGCAAATACTTTCGTTAATTTAGCAATGTTTATTTAATTCCATTGCAGCCTATTTTTAGAGCATGTCAAGTGCATTTATGAACGATATTGTGTATATTTCTAACTTAATATGGATAATGCTCATCGTGGTTTTTATCGCTTATGGTCAGAGAATTCAGCTTGAACTCAATATGAGGTCAGTCTCAAAACACCTGAAAACCCTTGAAAATATGGCAAAAAGTTCTCTTGATAGGTTTATAAGCGAGCTAAAAAAAAGGGGAGTTAAAGAAGAAGATGCAAAGAACGAAGCAAACATAATAGTTAACTCGTTTATGATTTCTCCAACAGACCTTGATCCCCACGGTATAATTGACAAGCTTGATCAGCTTGTAAAAACATATGAAAAATTTTTTATAACGAGATTGAAGTCTCTTGTTCAGGCAGATGATGTTCAGATAAAGAATTTGAGCGGTCTTGCTGAAAGCGCGCTGGCTTTAAATGAGTTATACAAATACGCAAGGCACCAGTATCTTTCCGCAAAAAATTACCACGATTATTATTCTCTGATAATGTTACAGGTAATGTTGCCGTTTATCATGGAAGAAGCTGAAGCTTATTATGCTAGCCTAGACCCAATAACTAACGGTAAAAGCATAGGTGACGCGTTAGGCCCGCTTGTTTCTGTGCAGCTTGCAAACGGAGCGCAGTTTAAAGAAATTGAAGAGGATACCGAAATAGCAGAAACCGATTATAAAGGAAGGAAGCTTCTAATCTTAAAAGCTAAAGGACCTGGCTCTACTGTTGGAAGGCCAGGTGATGCTGTTAAAAAGGTCATAGAAAATTTTGCGCCAAAAATAATAATAACGGTAGACGCCGGTCTTAAGCTTGAAGGAGAAGAAACAGGGGAAACAGTAGAAGGTTTTGGGGTTGCTATGGGAGGCCCTGGAAACGACAGGTTCAAGATAGAAGAAAGCGCCACAGAGTACGGGGTTCCGCTGCATGCATTTATAGTTAAGATGTCATTAAAGGAAGCGGTAGGAGAAATGAACGATAACGTCAGAAGGGCTGCCCTACAAGCTGTAGAAAAAGTAAAAGCGCTTATAGAAGAAAAAACAGTCGAAGGGGACAGGGTTCTTGTTGTGGGTGTAGGTAACACCATAGGAGTTCCATAAATTATTCAAACAAAAGAATTTAAACCTCCTTTAAGCTTATTTTATCATGAGCTCAGCAGAAGACATGTTAGAAATATATGAGAAATGGCACTCGATGTACGAGCCGGTAAAATTTGATTTTAATGTGATTAATTCTAACAGGGTTTTTGGTTGCGGTTACGGCGCTTCGCTGATACCCATCCTTGTTTCGGCGAAGTTTTACGGTAAAGATAAGATAATGGTTTTGAAACCTGGAGAAATGCCGGATGAAAGGCTAAGGGGAGAAAGCTTGGTAGTGGTAAGCCACTCGGGAGATACTGTTGAAACAATAGAATGCGCAAAAAGGGCTTTGCAGATAGGCATGAACGTCTACTCTGTAACCGGAGGAGGAAAGCTAGAAGATTTTTGCATAAAAGAAAAGTTAAGCTATGTAAAGATCAATAAGGAAAAAAGCACTAGGCTAGGATTTCCTTATATAATGTCGGGGCTTGTTCCTTTATTAGACAAAATTTTGAACGAAAATATTGCCGAAAAAGTAGGGTCTTACTTCAAAAAACTTTCGGAAAAAGAAGAAATGCTAGGCGAGCAGGCTAGAAAATTGGCTGAATTCATGAAAAACTCTTTCTTAGCTGGCGTTTATTTCTCAAACGGAGCTGAAGCTTACGCTTTGCGTTTAAGGTATCTTCTGAGCGAAAACGCGAAGCTCCATTCTGTTTATGAAAATATAATGGAAGTCGCTCATAACGGAATTACGGCTTGGGAAATGTATTATAACATGCCGGTTGTAATGCTGAGTTCATCGGATGATGAGAATTTAATCACAGAAAGGTTTAAAGTTATTTCTGAGGCTTTACAGGGTCTTGGTCATAGAGTTTTTGAAGTTAAGGTGGGTAAAGACGAAGATCTTATAGATAAGATATTCATCCTCGATGTTGCTACTGTTTTTCTATCAATTTTCAGGAACGTGAACCCATTTATTACAAGAACCCAAGAAACAGTAAGGAGAAGGGTAGGTTTGAATTATGGGTAACAAAAAAAGAGGATATGATTGGGAAGATAAAATAGTAAAAATTTTAGTGAAAAAAGGATGGAAAGCTCTGAGGCTTGGGAGCCCATCAGTTCATCTGCCAGATGTAGTTG
Organism: uncultured Nitrososphaerales archaeon; assembly: GCA_964342655.1. Lineage (GTDB taxonomy): Archaea > Thermoproteota > Nitrososphaeria > Conexivisphaerales > UBA164 > CAYFFZ01. The sequence continues at coordinate 1,976 of CAYFFZ010000022.1, read as the reverse complement.
CAGTAGACGATGAACACAACATGATAGTTGCAATAGAAGCAAAGGCATCTCGAGACGATAAGATCTATGTGCCGTTAGATGAAATGACACGATTGTTTGATTTTCTTGAAATGTTTGGGGCGTATAAAAACAAAGAAGCTGTGCTCGCAATAAAATTTTTGAAGGTTAAAGGAAAAAAGATGACTGAAGAGTTTTACAAGCTAAAATGCGTTCCTGAAAAAGGGCTTTATTTCGCAAGAAACTCAAAGGTAAAAAACAGATGTCTATTAAAATGGTAAAACCTCTATGTGAAAAGTTTTTAACGCATCTTGTGCCTTATTAACTCATGAAGGCTTATGTGCTTGCTGGTGGTCTCGGAACAAGATTATACCCTTATAGTCTGATACTTCCTAAGCCGCTCCTCACGTTGGGATCCAAAACAATTATAGAACATATACTCGATTGGATTACCAGTTATAAATTTGATGAAATAACAATCGCAATAAGCGGTAGAAAGTGGGCTTATAATCTTGTTTTAAAGGATAAATACAATGGCATAAAGCTAAATATAAAGAGCTCAGATAAACCGCTAGGTACAGCAGGACAACTAAAGTGGATCGCAGAAAAAGAAAGCGATACATTCTTTGTAAGCTATTCTGACAGCATAATAAAAGCTGATTTAAGCGATATAATAAAAAAACATAAGGAAAACAAAGCTATAGCAACAGTACTAACAGCAAAATTAACAGAAAAGCTCAGGTATGGAGTCATAGATGATGAAAAAGGATTCCTAAAAAGATGGAGTGAAAAGCCAGATGTTTCATATAGAGTTGCGGCTGGCGCCTTTGTGTTTGAACCAGAGTTTTTAAAATATATTCCAGAACAAAAATATGGCATGAACAACGCAGTAATGAACGCCGTGCAGGCTAAAGAAAGGATTCTGGTTTATGATGTTGAATCTTTCATAGACGTGGGAAACGTAATTTCGTACAAAAAAGCGGCATACGAGTTTGCAGAAAGCTTCGGGGAGATCCCTTGAGGCTAAAGTACGCTATTTATGAAGAAACTTACCCGGATGGATTTTATCCATTTTCGCTAGTGAAACCTTCTTCTTTTATCATATACAGATATAGAAAATTAATTGACTGGATAGTGGAAGAAATCGGGGAAATTTCAGGGCATATAGCTCCTGAATACATAATTAACACATATGGGCTAAAGGCGACAAAAAGCTACGACGTGATCATAAACGCAAGAATAAAGCCGGAGCTAATCAGACAAGCTGTTGATCAGTTAAAGGATGGAGAATCTTTATGGGAATCAAATAAGCTAGTAGTTGCAAAAGGGTCTGTAAACAACACAATTAAAAAAGAGGTTAAAGGCTACCTCTTTAACGGTTTATGGGAAATAACAGGCTCTCTGTTCAGTCCCCCCTTTGAAAAAAGTTCGATAAAAGGCGAGGTAAACAAGTTTGCGATGATAGACGATTCGAAGGGGCCAGTTATAGTCGAAAAAGGGGCTAAAATTGAAGCTATGAGCGTTATCTACGGACCTGCATATGTTTCTTCTGGTTCTGTTGTCTCTTTTGCAAAGGTAACTGCATCTTACGTAGGAAGAAATTGCAGAATAGGCGGCGAGTTGGAAAGATCGATAATCGAAGATTTTACAAACAAGGTCCATTTTGGATTTGTTGGGGATAGCTATGTAGGCAGCTATTCAAATCTTGGGGCTGGCACAACAACTAGTAACTTAAAAAATACTTATGGAACAGTTAGAGTTTTTAACGGAAGAGAAAAAGTAGATACAGGTAAAACAAAAGTCGGAGCGTTTATAGGGGATTTCGTTAGGACATCCATAAACACTTCGATAATGAGCGGTAAAAATGTAGGGCCTTTCTCCCATGTAGCGGGAATTGTAGACAACGATATAACACCTTTTTCGTTTTATGGAAAGCCTATGAACCTAGAAAAGGTGATAGAACAAACAAAAAGGTACTT
>CAYFFZ010000021.1:0-18014 GCA_964342655.1 uncultured Nitrososphaerales archaeon | reverse complement strand
TGGGGACGGTGGGACTTGAACCCACAACCAGCAGGTTTCTCCACGCTCCAGAATTTATTTTTAACCTATTTGCCGCCTGCAAAGCGGCTTAAAGTTATCATTATATTTACCCTATAGGGTATGCATTCTGGAGCCTGCCGTCCTGCCCTTTTAGACGACGTCCCCACTATTTTGGCAGTATAACCGTTTTACTTAAAAATCTTTCGTGCGTTTATCTTTGATTTCATGCTTATGCGTTTAACCGTTTCTTAACCTTGTAACTAACTTATTAAGATCCTGTAAGTAATCATATTTATTTGTGATGATAGTTGAAAAAATGTGCCTTTCTCCATCAGAAAAATAACCCTTTACAATGATCTCGGTGCTTTTAATATCTGTATAAATCCCCGCGGGAAAATGGCACCCTCCTTGCATGAGTTGATTGTATTTAGATTCTATCCTTGCTCGTAACTCTGTTTTTTCATTAAAGAGTAGCTTAGCGATATTCTTTGATATTTGGTCATCTTTTTTGTATTCAACAGCTATTATTCCCTGACCCGGTGCTGGTATAAAAAACTCAGGATCTAAGCGAGTTAGACCTTCTGGATTTATTCCTAACCTTTTTATTGCAGCGCAACTTAAAACTAAAGCATCAAATTTCTCTTCTTTTAATTTTTTTAACCTTGTATCCACATTTCCTTTTAGTTCTAAGACTTTAAGATCGGGTCTAAAAAGTGAGATAAGGGAAGTTCTTCTTATGCTGCTTGTGCCAATGACTTTGCCTGAAGGTAAACCAAACAAATCAGTTTTACCGTCTTTTGTAACTAAGCAATCTGCGGGGTCATCTTCAATAGGGTAAAAGAAATCTAAAGTGTTGGTTGCTTCTGCAGGAAGATCCTTCATGCTGTGCACAGCTAAATCTGCAACACCATCTATGAGCGCTTTTTCAAGCCTCTGAGTGAAAGCGCTTTTCTTTGATATGCCGAATTTTCCCTCGTCGCCTTCGGTAACTATCTTTAAAATTTCAGTCTTAAATCCAGCATCGTTTATCTTTTTAGCAACGAGCTCTGCCTGAATTACAGCTAATCTACTAGGTCTTGTAGCTATCCTTATTTTTGTCATATTTGACCCCCAGCGCTTCTAAAGCTTTCATTTTTGTCATCAAATCTCTTTCATTTTTTGGATTATTCAATAGAGGCTCCAAGATTTTTTTTACAATTCTTTCTGCCATTTTGTTTAATATATAATTTTTTTCTGATTGATTAACGCTTAAATGCTTTTCGGCTATAAGCGTTTCTTGAGATATTATACTTTGAGCTTTTTTCATTAAAGTCTTGATTTCGGGCCTGATTTTTTTGTAATAAGCAGCAAGATATATGTTGCTGGATTCTTGAGCGATTAATGAATTTAAGTATTCAGAAGTATTTTCTTCTTTCTTTGTAATTCTGTATGTTTCTTCCATGTCCCAGTAATTTACGCCCAACTCTTTCACTTTTGGGTTTATATTTCTTGGTACACCCAAATCTACAATAAGCTTAGGCTTTATTTTAAGATCTTTTATTATATCATTATCTATGATGTAGGATTTGGGCTTTGTAGTTGTTGCAGAATATATTATGTCTGAGCCGTTTATTGCTTTCTTAAGTTCATTGTATGAGTATATGTCAGCTCCCTGAAATTCTAGATCATACAGCTTTCTTGATGTTACTATCGAGATCTTGTTTTTACCGTTTTTTAAATAAGAGTATATGGTTTTGGCTGTCCTTCCCGAACCTATTATAACGGCTTTAATATTTTTTTGGCCTAAGTATTCAATTGATCTTTTTGCTATTTCGACAGCTATTTCATTATTTGCAGTAACAAGCCCAGCTTTCCTTATTTTTTTGCTTGCGTTAAGCGTTCTATTGATTATGCAACGAAGAGAAGACTTTATTTCCCCCTTTTTTAGAGCTTTTCTGAAGCTATCCTTTATCTGGTAATAAATGCTTTCTTCTCCTGGCAAAAAAGAATCGAGCCCTAAGCTTACTCTCAGTAAGTGCTCAACCGCTTCTTTTCCTTTTTTTACATAATATCTCTCATCGATTTCATATTTTTTTAAAATCTCTGAAGGGTTTTCTGTTACAAAGTAGAACTCTATTCTGTTACAGGTGATAAGTGAAAATTTTTCGCTACATTCTTTAAAATCATCAGCGAAACTTTCAAAATTTTCTATAAGAGATTCCCTAAACTCTATATTGCTGTACTTATAAGAAGTTCCAACAAGGTATAGCTCCGAGGTAGTCAACTGACTATAAAAGGTTAACTTTATTATATATAATAATTGTTCAATTTACGCTATGCTTGCTGTTTAATTCACGAAGCCTTTCGAGTAAAGCTTTTTCTTCATCGCTTAACTTGCTTGGTAATTTTACCTTTACCTTGAGTATCAAATCCCCTCTACCAAAATAAGGCTTTGGAAAGCCCTTGCCCTTAATTCTAATAGTATCGCCATTTTGAGTTAACCTTGGTATTTCCACCTTTATTTCTTCTCCGTCTATGTTAACAAAATTCACAGTAGTACCCAATATAGCATCCAAGTAGTTTATTTCAATTTCCGATGATAAATCATATCCGTCTTTTCTAAACCTTAGATCTGGAATTATGTGAACATTTAAGTAAAGATCGCCCTTCTGCCCGTTCTGATAATGCCCTTGTCCCTTTAATCTAAGCCTCTCCCCATCATGAATGTCAATCGGAACGTTTACCTCAATCTTGGACGTGCTGTAAACTCTCCCAGTACCGTTACAAACTTTACAAACCTTTTCGGGTATTTTCCCAGCACCTAAGCATCTTGGACATGTTGTAACTGTTACCATTGTTCCAAAAGGAGTCCTCCTATAAGACCTTATCTGACCAGCGCCTTTACATTCAGGGCAAGTTATCCATCTGCTACCTTTTTCTACACCTGTTCCGTTGCATGCCTTGCAAGGTTCATACCTGTTCACAGAAATTTCCTTCTTTCCACCCTTGTAAAGGTCTTGCAGCGTTATATCCAAATCGCTTTCAATATCAAGAGAATATCCAGATTCAAAATTTCCAAAGAACTGCTTAAAAAGGTCAGAAAAGTCAAAACCAAAGTCTCTGAAGATATCTTCAAAATTAACTCCTCTAAAAATGTCTTCTTGTGTGTACTGCGAATAGATTCCTTCTTCCCCATACATATCGTACTGCTTTCTTTTTTCTGGATCAGAAAGCACAGCGTAAGCTTCGGTAATTTCTTTAAACTTTTCTTCAGCTTCCTTAGATTTGTTAACGTCAGGATGGTATTTCAGGGCGAGTTTGCGATAAGCTTCCTTTATTTCATCCTGAGTGGCATTTCTCGATACCCCGAGGATTTCGTAATAATCTTTCTTTTTTCTTTCAGAGCTCATTTATTATTAACTACCTGAGCCAGAAACATCCCTGAAGTTTTGCTGTCCGGATGAAGAAGTTCCTGCGCTCCCGGATGAAGAATAGAACTTTGCACCTATAGAACCAAGAGTTTCCTTTAGGGAATTAGTTTTTTCTTTTATAAGGTTGACATCTTTGCCTTTTAGAGCCTCCTGTAACTCGTTTTCCGCCTTAGAAATCTTATCAATGTCGTCGTTCGTAAGTTTATCTTTAAATTCTTCCTTAAACTTCTTTGAACTATAAAGTGTGCTGTCTGCTTCATTTCTTGCGAGCGCTTCTTCTAGTTTCTTTTTGTCCTGTTCTGCGTACATTTCAGCTTCTTTTATCATTCTCTGTTTTTCTTCATCTGAAAGCTTTACTCTGGAAGTTATTGTGATCTTGTTTTCTTTTCCTGTAGCAAGGTCTTTTGCGCTCACGTGCAAGATGCCGTTGGCGTCGATGTCGAATGTAACTTCTATTTTTGGCACCCCTCTGGGCGCCGGAGGTATACCTTCAAGAGTGAACATCCCAAGAGAAACGTTGTCTGCTGCCATTGGCCTTTCGCCCTGCAAAACGTGTATGGTAACAGCAGTCTGATAATCTTCTGCTGTTGTGAATATCTGCGACCTCTTTGTTGGTATTGTTGTGTTCTTATCTATAATTTTAGTAAATACCCCTCCATACGTTTCAACACCTAAAGAAACAGGCGTAACATCGAGGAGCACTATGTTTTTCATTTCACCTGCCAGCACAGCGCCTTGAATAGCAGCTCCAATAGCTACAGCTTCCATAGGATCAACGCCTCTCTCGGCTGGCTTTCCCATTATTTCTTCAACAAACTTTCTTACCAAAGGCATCCTGGTCATTCCTCCTATGAGTATGACTTTATCAACCTTGTCAGGCGTGAGCTTAGCGTCCTCTAGTACTCGTCTTATTGTTGGTTCTACCCTTCTTATTATGGGCATTGCGATTTCTTCTAACTTAGCGCGCGTGAGGGTGTAATGCAAGTGCTTAGGCTGACCGTTTACTGTAGCTATAAAAGGTAGATCAATGTCCGTTGTTAAAAGGTTAGTTAGCTCGATCTTTGCCTTTTCAGCAGCTTCCTTAAGCCTGACCATCGCAACGGGATCTGAAGATAAGTCAACGCCTGTTTCTTTTTTAAATTCATCTATCAAAAGATTTACTATAGCCCTGTCAACATCGCTACCTCCTGTTTCATTGTCTCCGCTTGTCGCAAGAACCTGAAAAACGCCTCCCCCGAACTCCATAAGGGTAGCATCATGGGTTCCTCCTCCAAAGCTAAATACCAGAATGCGCATTTCTTTATCGGCTTTATCTATACCGTAAGCTAGACATGCTGCTGTAGGTTCATTTATTATTCTTACAACTTCTAAACCAGCTATTTCAGCTGCGTCTTTTGTAGCCTGTCTTTGATTATCGTTAAAATGCGCAGGAACCGTTATTACGGCCTTTTTAACGGGGTAGCCAAGAAAGTTTTCGGCATCTTTTTTAATCTTTTGAAGCAAAAACGCTGAAAGCTGCTGGGGGGTATACTCTTTACCGTAAATTCTGTATTTATAATCTGTTCCCATTTTTCTCTTAAACTCAAATATTGTTCCTTCGGGATTTATGGCGGCCTGTCTTTTGGCTGGCTCACCTACCAAAAGTTGTCCATCCTTTGTAAACGCAACAACAGATGGAAACATCTTTCCTGCTACTGTAGGTCCTTCAGCACTAGGAATTATGATTGGTTTACCGCCTTCCACGACAGCTGCAGCTGAGTTCGTTGTCCCTAAATCTATTCCTATTATTTTTTCTTTTTGCGCTTCACTCATTTTTTATCACCATTAAACTCCGACAACTACAACCGCTGGTTTAATAACTTTCCCGTTTTGCATATATCCTTTACTTAAAACTTTAATAACTTTCCCCTTTAAGGCATTATCCTCAACTTTTTGAGTGTATGCTATATGGTGATACCTAGGATCAAAATCCTGGTTAAGCGGATCTATTAGCGAAAAACCTGAATCTGAAAGAGATTTTTGCAGCTTTTCAATAATTATAGAAAACCCCTTTGCAATTTCGTTCTCATAACCTAAGCTCTTAAAAACGACATCTCTAAAATAGAAAAGCTCGTTTATAGTCTCAGAAAGTTTTAAAATAACATCCGCTTTCCCTTCTTCTTTACACTCATTCAACATCGCTTCAGATCTTTTTTTAAAGTTTTCAAAATCCGCTAAAAGGTAAATATAGTCATTACGAGCCTGTAAGCTTTCTCTATTTTTTTCATTCAATGCCTTTTTTAATTTTAAAATTACTTGATTAGCTCTAGAAATATCCTCGATCATCCATTTTATGATTAAAGTTTTAATTAAAAACTTTTATTAAATAATATTTACCTCTGGCTTGCTTATGTTAAATCTTTCAGAATAGAAAAGAGTAAAAACAGAAAAGTCATATATCCAATATGGGTCATGACATTTATTTTGCAATTTCTGAAAATTCTAAAAATAAGGTTTTGGCATTATCAAAGAAATCCGGCATTAAAATCAAACTTTTGCAGATAATAAAGCAGGTCGAACTTCCTTTCAAAATAGATTTTTATTTGAAAAATAGATTTGACTGGATAGTTTTTACATCTTCATTTGGAGTAAAGGTTTTTTCTGAAAAAGTTATGAAAACGGGGGCTTTTCATTTCGTTCTGGATACAAGGTTTGCGGCTGTAGGTCAAGAAACCGCAAACGCGTTGAGGTCATATGGTTTTGGAGTAGATTTTATGCCTGAAAATTTTACCACAGATGAGCTTGCTTCTGAGATTCCAGTAATTAATGGCGCAAAAATTTTGACGGTAAGATCTAAGCAAGGTGATGATACATTAGAAAAAAAATTGAAGGCAAGGTCATGTTATGTAACTAGGCTTAACGCTTATACCGAAGTAATCCGGAGCAGACCCATATATTTTGTAAAAAAAGACGATCTCGTTGTATTTGGCAGTAGTTATATATTAGAAACGTTTACAAAGCTATTAAAAAACGTCAGACCCTCCGAAATCTTTGCACTACCCATAGGCCCTAAAACGCTCTCAAAAGCGATCAACTACGGTTATAAGATAAAAGGTAGCGTAAAGACTTATACATATGAAGGTGTATTCGAGACTTTGAGGGAAATGCTAAATGGATTATGATGTATTCCCGCGAATAAGAGAAAGAAGGCTTCGCAAGAATCAGAAAATAAGGGACCTTGTTGCTGAAGTCAGCCTGAACAAGAACAATCTTGTACAGCCTTTGTTTATATATCCAGGCGAAAATGGTATTGAAGAAATAAAAAGCATGCCTGGAGTTTACAGGATGACCGTTGATAGATCTTTAAAGTTCATAGGCGAAGGATTGGCCTCTGGAATAAACGCTTATCTGCTTTTTGGTATACCTTCTCATAAAGATGAACTGGGCACTGAAGCGTACGATGAAGAAGGTATAATACCCAAAGCAGTAAGGACGATTAAAAAAGAATATCCTGATGCAATTATAATTACGGATGTTTGCATGTGTGAATATACATCGCATGGGCACTGCGGCATAGTCGTAAACGGAAAAGTTGATAACGACGTGACATTATCATACCTCGCAAAAACGGCAGTGGTTTATGCTAAATCTGGAGCAGATATAGTCGCTCCGAGTTCTATGATGGATGGACAGGTAAAGGCGATAAGAGATGCTCTCGATGAAAACAACTTTAAAGATACTATCATAATGTCTTATTCATCTAAATTCGCTTCCTCTCTTTATGGCCCGTTCAGAGAAGCTGCCGATTCAAAGCCACAGTTTGGTGATCGAAAATCATATCAGATGGATTATAGAAGCGCCAGGACCGCTCTAAGAGAAATAGAGCTAGACATCAAGGAAGGGGCTGATATAGTTATGGTCAAGCCCGCTATGTTTTACATGGATATAATAACCAGAGCTAAGGAGAAGTTTTTAGTGCCTCTAGCGGCTTACAGCGTGAGCGGAGAATACAGCATGATTAAAGCTGCGACTAAAAACGGATGGATCGACGAAGATCAGGTTCTTTGGGAGTATATGCTTTCTTTAAAGAGAGCAGGAGCTGATATAATAATAACTTATTATGCTAAACGTTTGGCAGAATACTTGAGGTGAATTTTATTATGTTCAGAGAATCTGAAATTTTTTATAGTAGGGCTGAAAAAGTTTTAGTTGGGGGGGTAAACAGCCCTGTTAGAGCCTTTAGGAGCGTTGGAGGCAAACCAATCTTTATAAAAAAAGCAAAGGGTTCAAAGATTTATGATGTCGATGAAAATGAGTTTGTTGATTATGTGTCTTCTTGGGGTGCGATAATACTAGGTCATGCAGATGAAGACGTCCTGCAGGCTGTTTTAGAAGCTTCAAAAAATGGAACCAGTTTCGGATTTACAAATCCTTACGAAGTGGAGCTTGCAGAAGCAATAAACGTAAGAATAAAAAGCGCTGAAATGGTAAGGTTCGTTAACTCAGGAACAGAAGCTGCAATGACATCACTGAGATTAGCTAGGGGTTATACCCACAGAAAAAAGATTATAAAGTTTATAGGGAATTATCATGGGCATTATGATCCTTTTCTGGTTAAAGCTGGCTCGGGTTTAGCTACTTATTCCCTTTCATCATCAGAGGGCACGACTGATGGTTGCATAGCTGATACATTACTCGTGGATTACAATGATACTAATTCTCTTATTGACGTCTCTGAAAAAAACAAAAATGATTTGGCCGCAATAATAGTTGAACCTGTTGCAGGGAATATGGGAGTTGTTAAGCCTGATTTGACCTTTCTGAAAACTTTGAGAGAAGTTTGCGATAGGCTTGGTTGCGTCCTGATTTTTGATGAAGTCATAACGGGTTTTAGAGTTTCATATGGAGGAGCACAAGAGCTTTATGGTATAATCCCTGATTTGACTTTGCTTGGAAAAATAGTCGGTGGAGGTTTCCCGCTTGCAGCTGTAGCTGGCAAAAAAGAAATAATGAAAAAATTGAGCCCTCTAGGACCTGTTTATCAGGCCGGGACACTAGCCGGAAACCCAGTAGCTACAGCCGCAGGGCTGGCAACGTTAAAAAAACTAACAAGGGATAAATATGAAAAGCTTGAAGCCTATGGACAAAAGCTCGAAAACGGAATAAATGATATTTTCAGACAGTTAGGAACAAGCGCTATAGTAAACAGGGTAGGATCAATGTTCTCGATTTTTTTCAATACAAATATTGTAAAAAAATACAGTGATATAAAAAGTCATAGCAAGTTCCCAGAATTCTTCTGGAATGTGGTTAAAAAAGGGGTTTTAATACCTCCTTCCCAGTATGAAAGTATGTTTTTTACGCTCTCTCACGACGATGAAGACTTAAAAAGAACTCTAGATGCATTTAGAGCTGCGATGAACGTGCTAAATCATGAGTGAAAATATTTCTTTTATATTAAGCGGAGGAAAAAGAGTTCCAGTATGGTTCATGAGACAAGCAGGTCGTCACATGCCTAAATTTAGAGAAATTGTTGGTAAAAAATGGATTACTGATGTAGTAAGAGAACCTGAACTTGCTGCTGAAATAGCAGCTGAGCCTGTTTTTTCCCTCGGAGTTGATGCATCTATAATATTTATGGACATCACGACGCCGTTTGAATTACTTGACTTTAATTTTAAGTTTGCAGAAGGTAGAGGACCCGTTTATGCTGATAAATTAAATAAACTGTATGATGAGCAATCTGAATATTCTATCGAAAAATGGGAACCAATAAAAGAACAGATAAAACTCCTTAAAAAAATGAAGCTTAAAGTCATAGGATTTGGAGCTGGACCATTTACTCTTATGACGTACTTTCTTAACGATGACCATAAAGACAGATTAAAAACTAAAGATTTTTTAAAGTATAATATGCAAGAAAAATTATCCCCATTAGTGCAAGTCCTGTTAAAACAAGCCAAGTTTCAGTTCGAAAGCGGTTCTGATGCTTTTCAGATTTTTGACAGTTGGGCTGGCAGTTTATCAGGAAACATGCTTGAAGTATATATCGAAATATTGAAAAGCGTATTTGATGAGTTAAAGAATTATTCAAAAAGGCTGATATATTTTTGTAGAAACTGTAACGCCTTGCTTTATAAATTAGTCAATATAAATTATGATGGCTATTTAAGCATCGACTGGAATTGTGATCCTGAAATCATATTTAACCGCTTTAAAGGCAATGTTGGTTTACAGGGAAATTTGGATCCTTTTTATGTTTATGTGGGTGGTGAATCTATGTTAAATGAAGCAAAAAAAGTTTTGGAGTCGATCCCTGATTACAGCAAATATGTTTTCAATTTAGGCCATGGAATATTGCCTGGTACTTCTGTAGAAAACTTAAAGCTTCTGACAGATTACGTTAAAAATTGGAGTATATGAGCACGTGTTTTTTTGACTTTGGATACCCAAGAAATTTTAACGAAGTAGAGTTGATGTTAAAAAATTTAAAGCATGGATCTCTTGAAGACGCTTTAAAAATGTATAATAAAACGGGATTTTTTGATATCCCTGCACTTTATGAAAATGTTTTGCATGAAGCTTTGAATGCAAAAAAGGCCCAAATTGGTTATCTTTTTCTTCCACCTTATTTGAACAAACTAAATGATTGCAAACGGTATGTTTCTTTGATCCCTTTTATTTCATCAAGCACCCAAATGTATCTTAAAAGTGTTGGGATAAATAAATTTGAAGAACTGGGAAACAGTGAAAATTTTATCAAGATTTGGGGCGACAGAATTAATAGCAAAGCAACGGATAAGAACATCTACCTTATATTTCACAGCGCACCAATAGCAGACAAAAATTATAAAAATAAACTTGAGAGTTTTAAAGCAAAGCTTGAGATGTACACAGATAAAAATATATCCATTTGTTTCGTAAGTTCCAAAAATGGATGGATGGGCCCTTCGCTTGCTGAGTGTTCCAAGCAAATAAAAAATTTAGCATTGACGGGCTTTTTATTTGAAAATGCTGAAGTGATTTATGAAGCAAAGGAACTTGATATTGAGCTGCTTAAACTTGATTTCGATGAAGTTAAGTCTTTATTGTTCAGTTATATCTGATAGTGTAATAAGCAAGCTATATCTTAGTATAAACAAATCTCCATTCAAAATTATAAATCTTTATAAAATTACTAAGAATAGCATAAGATTGTTACTTGCCAATAAATTTATAAAATTAAAATACATCTAACTTGAATTTTCCCAGTTAGCCTTTTTTCTATCGTATTCCTTTCTGTCATAAACAGGTTTGGCAGGAACACCGATAACTACTGTCTCATCCGGTACATCCTTAGTAACTACTGCTCCCATACCCACAACTGCTCTTTTTCCGATTTTTACACCGGCCTTTATGACTGCCCTTCCTCCTATCACGGCACCATCCTCAATTTTTACCCCTATTAGCCTTTTACTGGGAGGATAGGGATCGTTAGTTATTACTGCTGCTGGACCTATAAATACGTCATTCCCTATCTCTGTTAATGGCGCCACATATACTAAACCTTCTATTCTTACATTGTTTCCTATCTTTACTTTATAATCGATATGTGCCAAGGAACCTATAACTACGTTATCCCCTATAATCGTGTTTTCTCCTACGTATGCAAAATTCCAGATTTTAACGTTTTTACCTAACTTTACGTTTTTTCCAACAAAGTTTATGGTATCCATTGCATATTTTTGTGAGGCTTTATTTTTATTCTTTACTTAACGAACTTATATTTTGTGTTACCATCTGAAGCTTTTTATTCTGCTAAAGATGCTCAAGATCAATAATTTCAAGAGTTCAATAACTTGCAACATCCTGCATGTACTTTTAAAGAAATACCACTTTGATTAAAGTTAAGCTTAGCCTTTTATAGTTTTTACATGGAACATTTGATTAATTATTTTTACTTCTTGCGAAACATGACGTTTTCACTTAAACGCATAAATTTAATAGGAAAAACTTAAAATATCATTGGTTTTTTAAGCCTTATGCCTAGCTCTATTATAAAAGATGGAGCAGAGAGAGCTCCTCATAGAAGTTTACTCAGGGCTGTAGGTGTTAGGGATGACGATTTTAAAAAGCCTTTTATAGGTATAGCTAACAGTTACAGTGAGATCGTGCCCGGGCATGTTCATCTTAGAGACCTTGTTGAATACGTTAAAAACGGTATAAGGGAAGCTGGCGGTGTGCCTTTTGAATTTAATACCATAGCTCTTGACGATGGAATAGCTATGGGTCATTCTGGAATGAAATATTCTTTACCTTCTAGAGAAGTAATAGCGGACTCTGTAGAAATAATGGCAATGGGACATCAGTTTGACGGGCTTGTAACAATAAGCAGCTGCGATAAGATCACTCCAGGAATGCTTATGGCAATAGCTAGGCTCAATTTGCCTTCCATAATGTTAACAGGGGGTGCCATGAAGGCTGGATCGTATAAAGGTAAAAAAGTCGGTCTTATAGATGTTTTTGAAGCCGTAGGTTCTTTTAAAGCTGGCAGGATTAATGAAAACGAACTTTTGGAGATAGAAAGGGTTGCTTGTCCTGGCGCGGGATCTTGTAGCGGACTTTTTACGGCGAATTCTATGGCAATACTTGTTGAGAGCATGGGGCTTAGTTTACCTTATGTTGGCACGTCTTTAGCTGAAAGCGATGAAAAGAAAATGCTTGCTTATGAAACTGGAAAGAGAATAGTTGAATTAGTTAAAAAGAATATCAGGGCCAGAACTTTTATGAATAAGGATTCTTTCATGAACGCGATAGCCGTAGATATGGCTCTTGGTGGCTCGACAAATACAATCCTTCACCTTTTAGCTGCAGCTTATGAGGCTGACGTACCGCTTAGCCTTGATGATTTTGATCTGATGGGTAAAAAGGTTCCTCATATTGCGCCAATTTATCCTGGGGGACGTTTTATGATAGAAGACTTACATGAAGCCGGTGGAGTACCGGCATTAATGAAGGCGTTGAACAATTATATCAACACAGAAGTTATAACCGTTTCAGGTCTTACGATAAGGCAGATAATTAGTCATGCAGAAATAAAAGATCGTAATGTCATAAGAACACCAGAGAATCCAGTTCATAAAACAGGCGGCATAGCCATTTTAAGAGGTTCTTTGGCACCAAACGGGAGCGTTATAAAAACTGCAGCCATAGGCGATGATTATTATTTTAAAGGTAAAGCTTCGCCTTTTAATTCAGAAGAAGAAGCTTTCGAAGCCGTAATAAGGGGAAAAATCGGAGAAGGACGGGTTATAGTGGTTAGATACGAAGGCCCTAAAGGAGGACCTGGCATGCGAGAAATGCTTGACATCACAAGTGCTGTAGTGGGAATGGGCATAGATGATAAAGTTGCCCTTATTACTGATGGCAGGTTTTCAGGAGGAACAAGGGGGCCTGCAATAGGCCATGTGTCTCCGGAAGCTTGGGAAATGGGTCCTATAGCTTTAGTTGAAGAAGATGACATAATAGAAATAGACGTAAAAAACAGAAAGCTGGATGTCAATATAGATAAAGAAGAACTTAAAAAGAGATCAAGCAAATGGAAGAGGCCAGATCCAAAAACCACATCGAGGTTTTTATTGCGGTATTCAGTACAGGTTACTTCTGCTGATAAAGGTTGTGTTTTAAAGGGATCTTAATTGTCTGAAAAAGTAGAAATTTTGGACACTACTTTAAGGGACGGCTCGCAGATGGCTGGTGTTAGCTTTACCTTAAAAGATAAATTAGAGATTACAAAAAAATTAGACGAAATTGGTATAGATCTGATAGAAGGGGGATGGCCCTCTTCTAACCCAAAAGACCTAGAGTTTTTTAAAGAAGTAAAAAAGTTGAACCTAGAAAATTCAAAAATTGCGGCTTTTGGGTCTACAAAGAAGAAAGGTGAAGGAATAGATAAAAATCTTGACATGCTGTTACAAGCAGATACGGAATACATAGTAATTTTCGGGAAAAGTTGGTTGCTTCATGTAAAAGAAGTGTTAAAGGTATCTCCTGATGAAAACCTGTCTTTGATAGGTGAAAGCATAGATTACCTAATTTCGAACGGAAGAAAAGTCATATACGATGCTGAGCACTTTTTTGATGGTTATAGGGATGATCCTGAATACGCTATAAAGACATTAAAAACGGCAGAAGAAGCAGGAGCTAGAGTTATTACTTTGGCTGATACTAATGGCGGCACTCTTCCTTTTGAGATTGAAAAAATAGTTACCGAAGTAAGAAAAAATGTAAATGCAGTGCTTGGCATACACGCTCATAATGATTCTGGAAACGCCGTAGCTAATTCCTTAATTGCAGTATACGCTGGCGTTAGACATGTGCAGGGAACAATGAACGGACTTGGAGAAAGATGCGGAAATGCGGATCTTATACAAGTAATACCATCACTTGCAATAAAAATGAATAAAAAGGTTCTCAAAGGCGCTGATGAATTAAGAAAATTAAAGGGAATTTCAGTTTATATTTACAGCATACTCAATATGCAACCAAATCCATATCAACCGTACGTAGGTAGGTATGCTTTTACACACAAGGGAGGCGTTCACATAGATGCTATGATAAAGAACCCAAGAACCTATGAACACATTGACCCCGAACTCGTAGGTAATGAACGCAGTTTTCTTGTATCTGAACAGGCAGGCAGGGCAAGCATATTGAATTATGCTGAAGAATTAGGGTTAAAGCTATCAAAAGAGCACCCCGCAGTGATAACTACTCTAAATAAAGTAAAAGAAATAGAGAAATATGGTAGTATTGAAGGAGCTGATGCAACTGTTAAGCTTTGGTTGTTAAAGAATCTGGGGATATATAATGATAAATTCAATATACTTTACTGGATGGCTAACTCAAGAGAAGTAAACGGCAAGATGGAAGCAGAAGGTGAAATAATTGTGAGAGTTAAGGATGAAGTATATTATGAAAGAGAAACAGGTGTTGGACCTGTTCACGCTTTGGATAAAGCGCTCAAAAAAGCGTTAGTAAAGGTTTTCCCTCAACTTTCAGAAGTTGTGTTGGAAAACTATAAGGTTACGGTTACTGAAGGCGATAAAAAAGGAACGGCATCGTATGTAAGAGTGCTCATTCAGTTTACAGACGGAAAATCAGCTTGGACAACTGCGCATGTATCAGATAACATCCTTGTTGCATCGCTCCAGGCTCTGAGTGATGGTTATAGCTATAAACTTGCTCTAAATGAGTCGCGTAATCTCTTATAAACACTGAGCAGCTCCAAGCCATTTCTAATGCCCATGCTTGCCTCTTCGATTTTGTTTTTCTCAAAAAATTCCCTCACCTGCGCTTCTCTATCAAGTCCCAGATAAGGTATTAAAGCCGACAAGAGCCTGGGAAGTGCTCCAGATTTTGCAAACACGCCCCTGAGAAAGTCAATGTTAGCTTGAACCCACGTCCATA
Source organism: uncultured Nitrososphaerales archaeon (assembly GCA_964342655.1). Classification (GTDB taxonomy): domain Archaea; phylum Thermoproteota; class Nitrososphaeria; order Conexivisphaerales; family UBA164; genus CAYFFZ01. The sequence continues at coordinate 3,177 of CAYFFZ010000021.1, read as the reverse complement.
GACTGTCATAGTTTTGTGGGTTAGTTACTGCGTTTGTTATGTATCTTAGATCCTGTTTCTTTACCTCGCTGCTTTTTAGCATGTTAAGAACCTTTTGAAAGTCTTCCTTTTTTCTTATGTTTAACATACCGGCTAGCACATTTACCCTGTCTTCGTCGCTTACAGCTTTTTTGTAAAGAGCGTGGAGTTCTTCAAAAGGCCTTTCGGATGATACAGCTATCGAGGTAGTTATTGCAGCTTTTATATTGGGATCTGACGAAAAGTATTCTAAAGTTGCCAGATCTTTAGCTATTTTTTCGTCAACTAGACTAAACCTCCTCAAAATAATACCGTTGAACATTTTCGCTTTAAAGTCGCTTCTTGATTTCCAGCTTTCATACAAAGAGTTAAGGTGTTTCTGATACGTTTGTTTCATTTTATCTCCAAAGATAAGGTAAAGCGTCGTTAGCTGGGAAAGCAAAGTCAAGGCAGGTAAATATGAGCTTTCTCCCAGAAACCTATCTGCAATAGAGAGATATTTGTCGATGCCTAGTAAGTTAGCGAGCATGCTTGAATATGCGTCGGTTAATATGTTCCACTTATCGTAAGCGTTTTTTGCCCCGCTTAGAGGTTCGTCCCAGTTGTTGTAAAGAACTCTGTAAAATCCTTTTCCTTCAACGTTTATTTTTTCAAATTTATATATCTCCCCCGATAAGTTCTCAAGCAGCGTAACAACTCTCTTTCCATCGCTATAGTAAGTTAGGGGCAATGGCCAAACTTCATCTTCAAGAGAAAGATATTTAAACCTTTTTTGTTCTATCTGCGTTTTCCCATTGCCTTTATGAACTTTTATAACTGGGTGTCCGGCTTTGGTTACCCACGCACTCATGATCTTCCCTACGGGTAAGTTTGATTCTCTTTCTAAGCTCTCCCACAGATCGTTCATAGTTGCGTTTGAATACGCATGATCCTTTAGGTATGATTTTATTCCGCTCTCAAAATATTTTTCTCCTATATAATCTTCAAGCATTCTCAGGACACTAGCCCCTTTTCCATAACTTATATCGTCAAATATCTGCTCTATTTCTTCTGGCTTGTTTACCGGAACATGAATTGGATGTGTTGTGCTCAACGAATCTGTATGTAAAGCTGGATCGGTTTCCGTTAATACAAAATCTTCCCAGTGATCCCACTGTGGGAAAACAGAATTTATAGCCTTATAGCTCATAAATGTCGCAAAACTTTCATTCAACCATAGATCGTCCCACCATTTCATGGTAACCAAGTCGCCAAACCATTGATGAGCTATTTCATGAGCTACTACCGTTGCAACATTTCTCCTCACAGATTCCGAACTTTTTTCATCAGCTAACAAAGCTATTTCTCTAAACGTTATAGCGCCCCAGTTTTCCATAGCACCTACTGCAAACTCAGGCACAGCTATGAGGTGCAGTTTTGGTAGAGGGTATTCAATCCCAAAATATTCTTGATAAAAAGAAATCACTTTTTTAGCAACATCTAATGCAAAGTATCCTCGTGACGATTTACCACCATACGCTGCTACGTATATTTTTTTATCGCCCATTTTATCTTCTATTTCATCAAAATCGCCTATTCCCAAGTATAAAAGATATGTTGACATGGGCAAGGTCTCTGGGAAATAATAAGTTACTTCGTTGTTGCCTCTTTCTACATTTATAGGAGGCATATTAGAAATTACACGCGTGTCTTTGTTTACATGAACGGTAAGCTTAAAGCGCGCTTTATAGTCAGGCCTATCAACACAGGGGATAAACAGACGTGCGCCGTTTGGTTCAAACTGCGTAGTGTAAAACTTTAAGTCTTTAAATTTTGCAACATAAAGTCCCATCAAGCTTTCAGTAGCTTTTCCTCTGAACTTTATTTTCAGGTTATTCGTTATATTTGCATCAACGCTAAAGCCGTTTTCACCAAATAGGGGCTTAACGCTTTTACCATCCGCAGATATGCTATCGATTTTTAGTCCTTCAGCATCTATCCACGGGTTTATAGCAGACATGTAGATCGTTTCTTCGCCTTTGTATTCGCCTGTTTCAAAATCCATATCCAGTATAATATCGTATTCTGATATTCTCATGATAAATATTAATAATTGCGTATTTATAATCTTTAGCGCCCATGAAGAAAAGCTACAGTAAGTTCGCTTTATACATTTTTAGCGCTCTTTTCGCCCTATATGTTGTTCTTTTATTGCTTAACTATCTTAGATATGCATTCCCGGTTGAAGGAGTTAGCATGGAGCCAGTTTTATGGACCGGATATATTGCTTTTGTTGAACCTACTACTATATCGCAGCTTGTACCTAATTCTAGCATAATAGTCTACTACAATCCTTTTTACAAAAAGCTGGTCATACATATGGTAATAAAAAAGATTGACAATTACGCTGTTATAGTTAAAGGGGTAAATACAATCACAAATCCGTTTCCTGATCTGAATTATACTTCAGGAGCTCCCCTTTTAGTCACTCAAAACATGATTGTTGGAAAGGTAATCTTTTGGATACCATATCTTGGATATGTTTTGCTTTATCCTTACAATTATATTATTATAATTCTTTTTATTATTTCAATAATAATAAACGCGTTTGACGAATGAAGCTTATTGTTTTAAGGCATTGTTTTTAATGCTTTTCCGACAATTGTATTAGTAAAAAAAGAAGTCAGTATGTACCAAGTTACAAAGTTCATCCCCCATGCAATACCAACAGGTTTATCAGCAGCAAAATAGTAGATCGCAAACTTGAAAGGCGATAATGCCACTATTGAATTACCAAAATAAAAAGTTAAAACATAGAAGAGTATCAAGAATGGTATCAAAAGGTAAAACGAAACCTTCATTCTATCCATCTGACTTTTCATAACCATATCTTGAAGCTGTTTTTGTTTCTTCTCAAGTTTAGCCTGCTTTTCTTTATCACCCTCTGCAATAGCTTGTCTGTATTCTTTAACGAACTCGTTATAGGCCTTCATGACTTCGTTGCTCGCCTTCAAATCAACCTTTTTCATTATTAAAACATTAGATGCTAAGGCGGATACTAACGAAACTGCAAAAATTATTAATGCGGAGTATACGATCTGCATTTTCCTTCCCTTTATACCTCTAGCCTTTTTATAAGCTCTTCTGCTGTCGCTTCCGGCTTTCCTTCCTCGTTCGTTA